>JAZOLR010000001.1:0-5910 GCA_045653255.1 Eubacteriales bacterium
ACTCCTTGCCGTATGGGTACTGTTAGATTGCTTGAAATCCTCAATAAGATTACAAGCGGTAACGGAACACTTGAAGACCTTGACAAACTCGAAGAACTTTCTTACTTCATTAAGAGCGCATCTCTTTGCGGTCTTGGCCAGCCAGCACCTAACCCTGTTCTTTCTACACTTCAGTACTTCAGAGATGAGTATATTGCTCACGTTGTTGATAAGAAGTGTCCTGCAGTCGTATGTAAAGACCTTCTTACGTTTAACGTTGATGCGGACAAGTGTAAGGGTTGTACCGCTTGTGCAAGAGTATGTCCTGTTGGTGCTATTTCCGGCTCTGTTAAGACACCTCACGTTATTGATACCAGCAAGTGTATCAAGTGCGGCGCTTGTATTTCCAAGTGTAAGTTCAATGCAATCTATAAGAAATAAGAAAGGAGCTTAAATAATTATGGATATGGTTAATGTAAAAATAAACGGTCGAGATTATTTGGTTCCGAAAGACGCTACCGTTCTCGAAGCTGCAAAGGTTGCAGGCGTTGATATTCCTACGCTTTGCTACCTCAAAGATATAAATGAAATAGGCGCTTGCCGTCTTTGTCTTGTTGAGGTAAAGGGCGCAAGAGGTCTTGTTACTGCTTGCGTATATCCTGTAAACGAGGGTATGGAAATATTCACCAACACTCCCAAGGTAGTTAACGCAAGAAAAATGAATCTCGAACTCCTTCTTTCCGGTCACGAAAGAAAGTGTCTCTCCTGCGTGAGATCCACTAACTGCGAACTTCAGAAACTTTGCCGTGATTACGGAGTAGAAGAAACTACTTTCGAAGGAGCGAGAAATCAGTATTCCATCGAAAGTTTCGGTCCTTCCATCGTAAGAGATAACAACAAGTGTATCCTTTGCCGTCGTTGCGTAGGTGCTTGTCAGAATCAGGGTGTAGGCGTTATCGGCGCTAAGAACAGAGGCTTTGATACCAACATTGGTTGTGCTTTTGATCTTCCCCTTGACGAAACATCTTGTATCAACTGCGGTCAGTGTATAGTTTCTTGCCCTGTTGGTGCACTCTACGAAGTAGATGATACTCAGAAGGTATTTGATGCTATCGCAGATCCTACAAAGCATGTTGCTATCTGTATGGCACCCTCTGTTCGTGCAGGTATTGGCGAAGCATTCGGCTATGCACCCGGTACTGACACAGAAGGTAAGATGATCGCTGCTACAAAGCGTCTTGGCTTTGATGGCGTATACGATATGAACTTCACAGCAGACCTTACCAATATGGAAGAGGCTACTGAGTTCCTTGACAGACTTAACAATGGCGGAAAACTTCCTATGATGACTTCCTGCTCACCTGGATGGATTAAGTTCTGCGAACATTATTTCCCTGAAATGACAGAAAACCTTTCAACTTGTAAGTCTCCTCAGCAGATGTTTGGTGCAATGTACAAGACATACTTTGCTGAAAAGATGGGAATCAAGCCTGAAGACGTATTTATGGTATCCTGCATTCCTTGTACCGCTAAGAAGTTTGAAATAGGTAGAGAAAATCAGAATGCTGCAGGCCTTCCCGACGTTGATGCTGCAATCACCACAAGAGAACTTGCAAGAATGATTGAAAAAGCAGGTATCAACTTCAGAGAACTTCCTGACGAAAAGTTTGATAACCCTGTTGAAATCGGAAGCGGCGCAGGCGTTATTTTCGGTGCTACCGGTGGTGTTATGGAAGCAGCTCTTCGTACCGCTGCAGAAGTTATCACAGGCAAAACACTCGAATGCCTCGACTTTGAAGATGTTCGTGGTGTTGAAGGTATCAAGCGCGCTACTTACAAGCTCGGCGACATTGAACTTAAGGTTGCAGTAGCAAGCGGAACAGGTAAGGCGAAAGAACTTCTTGAACGTGTAAGAGCAGGCGAAGAAAAGGTAGACTTCATCGAAATCATGGCTTGCCCCGGCGGTTGTGTAAACGGTGGTGGTCAGCCCATTCAGCCCGCACGCGTTCGTAATGATATCGACCTTCGTGCTGCAAGAGCATCTATCCTTTACAATGCAGACAAAAAGATGGATCTCCGTAAATCTCACGAAAACTCAATAGTTAAGAAGATTTACAACGAGTTCCTTGAGAAACCCGGTTCTCACAAGTCACATGAACTTCTTCATACGACTTACGTGAAGAGAGGTCTCTAATACTTTAAACCCATATTGGTAATTTGTGCACCTCAAATATTTTTTGAGGTGCATATTTTACAATTGAAGAATAGGAGAACAAAAATGTCTATCCTTTTTAATGAAGAATATAAAACCTTTTATCTTGACGGTAAAAGTAGTACGTATGCGTTTTGCGTAAACAAATTAGGTTTCCTTGAGCATTTATATTATGGATCTAAAATTGATCACGATTATATTGGATACACTTCTGTGCACGGCGCACAGAGTTTTCTGGTAACTCCTCCCGGTTTTGAAGGTGGATGGGGGCCTTCCTATCAATTCTATATGCCAGAGATAACCTTTTTTGGCACAGGCGACTATAGAGAACCGTGTGTTCAGGTAAAAAATGAAATTGGTGACAGACTTTCCGACCTTTTGTATAAAGGTTATGATATTGTCAAAACCAAGCCCACAATAAATGGAATGCCCTCTATGAAAGGCGGCGAAACTCTTATTGTTCATCTTTCTGATAAATATACTGCATTCAGTGCCGATTTGTACTATACTGTTTATGACGATTGTGACGTTATAGCACGCAGAATAGTCTACAAAAATCTCGGCAGAAGCAAGGTAGAACTGCAGAGAGCATATTCGTTTACATTTTCTTTGCCTGAGATAAATTATGAAGTTATGTCACTTCACGGAAGTTGGGCAAATGAAAGAAAAATTCAAAAGATTCCAATGCATCGTGGAGTTGTATCCATTGACTCAAAAAGATGCACGTCATCTGCGATTCTAAATCCTTTTGTCGCAGTTATGGCGCCCAACACTACCGAAACTTCGGGTGAGGTTTGGGGAGTTAGTTTGATTTATTCTTCTTCCTACGTGTTAAAAGTTGAAGGCACAGAGCAGGGTAATACGGTAATAACGGGCGGTATAAACGATTTTGATTTTTCATGGGCACTTGAATCGGGAGAAACGTTTGAAACTCCTGAAGTGGTTATTGCCTTTTCAAAAGATGGAATAGGCGGTATGAGTAGAGAATTTCATGATGCTTATAGAAATTATCTTATCAACTCCAAGTACGTTAAAGCACGCCGTCCTATAGTTATCAACAACTGGGAAGCAACTTATTTTGATTTTAATGACGAAAAATTGAAATCAATAATAGACGTTGTTGCGGGAACAGGCGTAGATACGTTTGTTCTTGATGACGGTTGGTTCGGTGTTCGAAACAATGACAAATCAGGTCTTGGCGACTGGTTCGTCAATACCGATAAATTGAAAGAAGGTCTTGACGGTATTATCAATTACGCTCACTCAAAAGGAATGAAGTTCGGACTTTGGTTTGAGCCGGAAATGGTGAGTGAAGATTCTGATTTGTACAGAGCGCATCCCGATTTTGCAATAAAAGTTCCCGGCAGAACCCCCAGCAAGGGAAGAATGCAACTTATGCTTGATCTTACAAGAAAAGAAGTTCGCGATTATATTGTTCAGGCAGTTAATAAGATTCTCCACGATCATAAGGTTGATTACGTTAAGTGGGATTATAACAGAAACGTTACCGATGCTTTCTCTCTCGGTTTGCCTGCAGAAAGACAAATGGAATTCTCACATCGCTACGTACTTGGCTTGTATGATTTGTGCGAGCGAATAGTCTCTGCAAATCCTGACGTATTCTTTGAAGGTTGTTCAGGCGGCGGAGCGAGATTCGACCCTGCGATACTTCATTATTTCTCGCAGATATGGACTTCTGACGATAGTGATGCCAACGAAAGAGCATCTATACAGTATGGCACGTCTATTGTTTATCCGCTTTCTTCAATGTCTGCACACGTGTCAGAATGCCCCAACCACCAAACAAGGAGAATTTCCCCAATAAAAACAAGGGCAGATATCGCTCACTTGGCTTCTACGGGTTATGAACTTGATACTACGAGAATGACGGATGAAGAAAAAGGTATGGTTGCTTCTCAAGTTGAAGAGTATTTGTCGTGCCATGAACTTATTTTGAGTGGTGACTTATACAGAATAGACAATCCTATGGAAACTAATTTTATGACGGTTTCCGTTGTTTCAAAGGATAAAAATGAGGCTATTTTGCTTACTTACAGAAGAATGGGTGGAACAAATAACGACGCAAAACACGTAAGAATGGCAGGTCTTGATCCAAATAAAAAATACAAAGTAAGAGAATTGGGCTTGGTAGCAAGTGGCTCTACTTTAATGAATGTTGGATTTGCACCTTTTTATCCTAACGGCGATTTTACAACTGTTAAGTATCATTTTGAATCCGTTTTATAAAACAATAAATACAACTCTAAATCAAAGACTGTAACCTATCTGGGTTGCAGTCTTTTTTCGTCATATTTGGGCAATATATAGTAAAAAACTCTAAAATATTATTACGCGGAAAGACATATTTTTCATTGCTCACATAATATAATATTTTCATAAGGGAATTTTAAAAGGCGGTGTTGTCAAATGCAAATAATTTATCCTGACGTTTTGCTTGTAGTAAATTTTTGCATGGATTATATCGCTTTATATTTATGCGGCGTTTTTGTTCACGCAGTCAAACGAAAAAAACTGTTGTTTTTATCTTCTTTACTTGGCGGCGTATACTCGGTAGTTTGTATATTTGTAAGTGGAAATTCGCTATTCAATTTTGTTTTGAACGTTTCTGTTTCATTATTGATTTGTTATATTACATACGGAAATGACATAAAAGGTTTTCGCTTTTTTAGGTTGGTAGTAACTTTTTATGTAATATCTTTGACCTTAGGTGGTGCTATAACCGCCTTTTACAATTTACTGAACAACTTTTTATCAGAGAAGGCGTTTGTCAGAACGTTATATAATGAAGAAAGTAAGACTTACATTTTCTTGTTGGTCTCGGCTTTGTGTTCTGTTTTGATATTTTTGTTTGCAAAATTGTTTTCTGCTAATTCGTCAGAAATGTTTTGTGATGCGACGATAACTTTGTTTGGAAAAACAAAAATAATGAAAGGGCTTGTTGACAGTGGAAATTTTCTTCGCGATCCTTTTTCGGGAAAACCTGTTATTGTAGTAAAAAGTGAACTGTTTGATGATGTTCTGCCTGGAAATATTCGTGAAATGTGTGACGTTTTTCACACTGATTTTGCTTCGGTTGCTCATTTTGATTTTTGCAATATAAGAATTCTTCCTGTTCATACAGTTGCAGGAAATAAAATTATGTTGGGAATCGTTCCTGAAAAAATAGAAATATCGTTTGTAAAAAAAGAAAAAATCGCTCGTTTTAACGTAGATGCAATAATAGCAATAGATACGGTTAGCACACGGCGGTTTGAGGAATGCGATGCTATCGTGCCTTCCGTACTTGTAATTTAGAATTTAACACTTGGGGGTGGTATATATGTTTATAGTTAAATTGTTTTCTCGCATGGTATCATTTTTGAAGAGGATGTGCTTTTTCCTTTTTAGACGAAGAAAAAATGCTTTGTTTTACATAAATGGACCTGACGTGCTTCCGATGCCTCTTTCTTCTGAAGAAGAGGCGGAGGTTATTTTGCGTATGCGAGACGATGAAAAGCAAAAAAACATATTGGTAGAACACAATCTTCGTCTTGTTGTTTATATAGCGAAAAAATTTGACAATACAGGTATAGGAATAGAAGACTTAATATCTATAGGAACACTTGGGTTAATGAAAGCGATAAATACGTTTCAACCCGATAAAAATATAAAACTCGCGACTTACGCCTCAAGATGTATTGAAAACGAAATACTAATGT
>JAZOLR010000002.1:0-3789 GCA_045653255.1 Eubacteriales bacterium
CAGTGCTTGAAATTCTGTTGTTCAATTTTCAAAGACCGATGCGCTTGCAGTTTCCTGCACGCGACCTTGTTATTCTACCACACTCGTCCGCTTTTGTCAATACCTTTTCGAAAAGTTTTTTAACTTTTTTCAAAGTTTTTCGCGGTCTTGTCGGTATTCCCTCTCGCTCAAGGTTGTCCCTTTCGCGTTGAGGCTTTTGTATTATATCAAATCATTTCGCCGTTGTCAATAGGTTTTTTTAATTTCGTCACATAATTAACATATATACAAAATTCGACACAATTTTTGTGCATATTGCACATAAGACTTTGAATTTTAAGTTTTTTCTAAAAAACAGTTTATTTTATTGCGCTTATATGATATAATATACTAATATGGATGCTTTGCGAAACGAGTAACGAAAAGAAAGGCATTACATATAATAATTTTAAAGGAACATAAAAGATGAAGAAGGAAAATATATCTTCTTGCTCCCGTCTTAACCGCGTCGGCGGTCAGGCGGTGCTTGAAGGAGTTATGATGAAAGCGGGCGACAAGTGCAGCACCGCGTGCCGAGTTGAAAGCGGCGAAATAGTGGTAGACGACAGAAAGTTCGTCTCCGTAAGAAAGAAACACAAAATTCTCAACATTCCGATACTTCGCGGAGTTGTGAATTTCGTTGAAATGATGAAGTTGAGTTATTCTACCCTTACCGTATCTGCAGAACTTATGGGCGTTGAAGAACAAGAGTCAAAGGCGGAGAAATGGTTCAAAAAGCATCTCGGCGTTGGACTTTTCGACGTTTTGATGGTTGTCGCACTCATTCTCGGTATGTTTCTCGCGGTAGGACTTTTCATTTATCTTCCTACGGCGGCAGTGTCCGGTGTTGCTAAACTTCTCAATATCACGCTTGGAAACTGGCGAGCACTTCCCGAAGGTGTTATAAGAATAGGAATATTCGTGCTCTACATTTATCTTGTTTCTCTTATGCCCGATATACGCAGAACTTTTGAATATCACGGTGCAGAGCACAAGAGCATTGCTTGTTTTGAGTCGGGCGAAGACCTCACTCCCGAAAATGCGAGAAAGCACACGCGTTTCCACCCCCGTTGCGGTACGAGTTTCATGTTCGTTATGTTACTTCTCAGCATTATCGTCGGAATGTTCATTCCCGCAAGTATAGGCGACCTTTACCGCAGTCTTATCAAACTCGCGCTTGTACCTTTCATCGTAGGACTTGGATACGAATTCATTATGTTTGCGGGTAAGCATAATAATATTGTAACGAGAACGCTCTCGCTTCCGGGAATTTGGATGCAGAGACTTACCACTCGCGAGCCGTCTGACTCTCAACTTGAAGTTGCTATAACCGCGCTCAAATATGCTATGCCCGACGAATTCCCCGACTTCGACCGCGAGTATTACACAAAAGAGGCCGTAGCGGCAAGAGAAGCAGAGAAAAAAGAAGCAAAAGTTGAAGAAACCGAAAAAACGGAAGAAAAAAGCGAAGGCGACAAGGAATAATATGACTTTCAAAGAACTTCGCGACATACTGAAAGATAACGGAATAGAAGACGCAGACTTTGAAGCGGGAGTACTTTTCTCAAAATACGCAGGCGTTAGTGTAGCGCAGTTGCCTTTTAACCCGTCTTGCGAGAGTGAAGAATTAAAAGCAGCACTCAAAAGGCGCACAGAAAAAGAGCCTTTGCAGTATATTCTCGGCGAGTGTGAATTTTATAATGAAAAGTATTTTCTCTCACGCGAGTGTCTCATTCCGCGCGCGGACACCGAAATCATAGTCGAGTACGCGATAAAAAATCTGCCGAGCGGCGCTATATTTGCGGACTTGTGCACCGGTAGCGGTTGCATTGCCATATCAATTCTCGCAAACCGTAAGGACTGCCGCGCACTCGCTTGTGATATTTCGGACGGTGCGTTAGAGATAGCGAAAAAGAATGCAATTTACAACGGTGTCGCAGACAGAATTGAATTTTTCTCTTGCGACGTATTACAAGAAAAGATAGACGGGCAGTTTGACGCGGTTATATCAAATCCGCCGTATATAAGAAGCGAGGTAATCCCTACCCTATCCCCCGAAGTGCAAAAAGAGCCTCTTCGCGCACTTGACGGTGGAGATGACGGAATGATATTCTACCGCAGAATAGTAAAAGACTATAAAGACGCGCTAAAAGAAAACGGATTTCTGCTTTTTGAAACGGGATACGACCAAAAAGAAGAAATCGTAAAATTAGCAGACGAAAATTCCCTTCTCTGCGAGTGTCTTTGCGACTATGGCAAAAACCACAGAGGCGCGGCAATGAGACGAAACTGATTTTAACTGACTATACTTGAATAATCACCAGAGGTAGTTATATAATGAAGAAAACTTCACTACTTATCATTTTCGGCGGTGAAAGCAACGAGCACGAGGTGTCTTTGCGCTCGGCTGCCGCTGTGATAGAAAATACGGACAAAACGCGATACGAAGTGTTGCAGATGGGAATTACCCGACGCGGCGAGTGGTATCTTTATAGCGGTCCTGTACAGAAGATACAAAACGGCGAGTGGGAAAAGGATATCGGCAATCTCACTCATATTGCCATTGTTCCAAACGGAGACAAGTCTGCGTTTTTGTGTCTTGGCGGCTCTATGAAGCAGATACGCCCCGACGTAATTTTCCCCGTTGTTCACGGGCAAAACTGCGAAGACGGAAGACTTCAGGGGTTGCTTGACCTTTTGTCTATTCCTTACGTTGGATGCGGATGTTTTTCAAGCGCGTTGTGTATGGATAAGGCAGCGACGAAAGCGGCGCTTGAACGCCTTTCCATTCCTATGGCGAAATGGGTGAACATACGCAAAGACGAAATTACGGCGAACACCTATGAAAAATTAGAAAAGACGCTCGGCTATCCTATGTTTGTCAAACCGTCGAATTCGGGAAGTTCTGTCGGCGCTAACAAGGCGACGAACATAGACGAACTTCGCAAGGCCATCTCGCTTGCATCAGACGTTGACGACAGTATTTTAATAGAAGAATATATCGACGGCAGAGAGGTCGAGGTCGCGGTACTTGACGGAGAAAAAACCGTCGTTTCGCAAACGGGTGAAATAGATTCCGGAAGTGTTTTCTACGACTATGACACAAAATACAAAAACTCAACGGCAAGTTACTTTATGCCTGCGAGAATAAAACCCGATACGGAAAACCGCATACGCAATTACGCCTTGAATATTTTCCGTGCGCTCGGTTGCCGCGGGCTTTCACGAGTTGACTTCTTCGTAACGCGCGACGACGAAAGAATAATATTCAACGAGATTAACACACTCCCGGGGTTTACTTCAATAAGTATGTACCCGAAACTTATGGATAAAGCAGGCGTACATTTCACGTTGCTCATTGATGCACTTGTTGAGTCTGCGTTAAAAAGATAAAAAGAAAAAACAATACTAATAATATAGAGGAAGAAAAAAGATGTCTAAATACAGAAAAGGTAGAATAAACGACGCAGTAGCACAAGAACTCGCAATCGCTCTGCGCGAAGTAAGAGACCCGAGAGTAGTAAACAATTTCGTTTCCATCACTTTGGCAGAGGTTTCCCCCGACCTCAAACTTGCAAAGGTGTACTTCTCCGCTATGGGAGATCCAAAAGAGGCACAGGCAGGACTCGAAAAAGTGAAAGGAATACTCCGTCACCATCTCGCATCAACTCTCAATCTCCGCATAACCCCTGACCTTATTTTCGCTAACGATAACTCAATCGAGCACGGTGCACATATAGCGAAACTTTTGAAGCAGATTGACGACGACAG
>JAZOLR010000003.1:0-1271 GCA_045653255.1 Eubacteriales bacterium
GTGTTAACACCGTTATATTGATGTTTGGACGAATATATCATAAACGGTACAGGCTCCATACTATGAGTACGTATCTCTATGGGGGTGGGGTGGTCGGGAAGAGTCATAATCTTGAAATCCTCTCCGCTTTCCACAAAGTATTCATATACGGGCTTGAGAATTTTTTCGTCTATGTATTCAATGGATTTTATCTTGTTTTCAAGTTCTGCACGGTGACCGCACTCATCGGGTGCTTCAACGTGAATATAAACGAGGTCGCGCCCGCGTTTGAATGCTTCGATCGCTGCGTCCGCTTTGCCTTTGTAATTCGTGTGAACGTTACCCGTTGCGCCTTCAACGTCGATAGACTCCATTCCTGCACAAAGTGCAATTCCTTTTATAAGGTCAACCGCGGATATAACGGATGCGTCAAGTCCCCACTTTTCTTTGAAGGAGGGAAGCGCAGGCTTTTTGCCGGGGCTCCAGAGCCAAGCAGAATTTGCTACTCTCTTGCCGTTTTTTCTTCTCTCAACGTTTATGGGGTGATTTGCGAGTATGTCGTAACTGTCTTTCATAAGACGGTAGAAAGGCTCGCCCTCTTTTCCGTTAGGGAGATAGTCTTTTATACATCTTTCAAGAATATCGTGAGGACGTGCAAAATTATAAGTATCGCTTGAGTTTTTCCACAAAAGACAATGACGGTAACTTACGCCCGTGTAGAAATGGCGGTTTTCATTACCGAGTTTTTCTTCGAGTGCCTTTATAAGCACGTCGGCTTCTTCGGTTGAAATTTCATCGGAACTGTGGTCAAGGATAATTTTATTATCATAATCGTATTCGTCAGAAAGTGTAACGAGATTGCAACGGTAGGCGGTTTCGTCTGGCTGCATTTCAAGTCCCATGCTCACCGCTTCAAGAGGAGAACGGCCCTTAGAATAAATTTTAGGGTCGTATGACATTATAGCGAGGTTAGCGGTGTCGCTTTCGGGAACCATTCCTTCGGGCACGTTTGAGACAGTACCGCACAAGGAAACTTTCGCAAGTGTGTCCATTTGGGGTTTGTTTGCTACTTCCATCGGAGTTTTATTGTTGAGTGACGGTATCTTTCTGTCAGCCATTCCGTCATATACTATGATGAGGTACTTCAAAATATACATCCTTCTTTCTTGTTACGCGTTACTACATTTACTTATTATATCATATATTATTATAATTTACAATATGTAAAGTGCCTAAATTTTCAAAAAAATATATCCAAAAATAAAATAATTTAAAAAATTCAAAAAAGGTAT
>JAZOLR010000004.1:0-10475 GCA_045653255.1 Eubacteriales bacterium
AGGCGTATATTTTTCAAAGCCTATCACTATGCAAAGCAACGTAAATCTTTATCTTGAAAAAGGTGTAAGAATAAACTTTTCTGACAAATTTGAAGACGTTATTCCTGCGGTTTATACAAGAGTTGAAGGAATAAGATGCTACAGTTTGCGCCCTTTGATATACGGTGTAAATCTTGAAAACGTGGCTATCACGGGCGAGGGTGTCTTAAACGGCAACGGCAAAAGATGGTGGCAAAACTATTTGCAAAAAGGAAAGGTAGGCTCGACTTTCAAGTCTGCATCTGCAAACCTGAAGGAAATGGCAGAGGCAGGTGTGCCGATAGAAGAGCGCGTGTTTGATGACGCGGAATGCTTGTTGCGCCCTTACTTTTTGCAAATTCTTTACAGTAAAAATATATGGATTGAGGGCGTAAGATTTATTAACTCGCCTTTCTGGTGCTTGTGCCCCACTTTCTCTGAAAACGTTATAATAAGAAACGTTTCTTTCCTTTCTCCTAAAGGAAGTTACAACACGGACTCGGTAGATATAGACAGTTGCAAAAACGTACTTGTCGAGGGTGTACGCGTTGACTGCTCGTCTGACGATGGTGTGGTAATAAAGTCGGGACGCGACATAGACGGTCTTCTTGCGGATTGGCCGTCGGAAAACGTGCTTGTGCGTAACTGCGAATTCCATTGCTCAGGTTGTGCTGTAGCGGTGGGAAGCGAGACGTCAGGCGGTGTAAGAAACGTCTATATGCACGATATAACCTGCGACGAGTGTAGCGCAATATTGAGCGTAAAGACAGCACCGGGCAGAGGAAACGTCATAGAGGACATTGATTTTGAAAACGTGAAGTCAAATCGCTCAATAGGCGGTGTGGGCATCTCAACGCACTATTTTGTCAAAGACGATACGGAATTGAAAAACATGCCGACAGTGAGAAGAATATCCGTAAAGAACGTCGACGTTGAACTTTGCTGGCACGGTCTTGGCGTTAACGGATATGAAAAATATCCTCTTGAGGAGATATATCTTGAAAATATAAAGATAGGATGCATTGAATCGGGGGCAACATTCTCGCATATTGACGGATTGCACGTTGACGGAGTTAACGTATATCTCGACCACGAAAACTGGTTTGACTGGCAGACTGTGGGACACAGAGGGCTCTGTGAATGACCTTTTCGGCTGACGTTTTGTTAATTTAACTAAAGTGCCCGAGCCAAGAAATTGGCTTGGGTGCTTTTTTGTTAATCTTTCAGAGCAATTTTTGCAATACATTTTGAGCAATATAATACATTGACACAAGAAATGCAATTGTGTTATACTAAAAACAGCAAATATCAATTATAAGTGCATTGCGTTTATTGGCAATGCAAATGAACACGAAAGGTAACAAAAGACATGAAAACTCGCATTATTGCAATGCTGCTCGTTCTCGTAATGCTCATTATGACTCTTGCTTCCTGCGGCGGCAAAGATACCCCCGATGAAACAAAGGCTCCGGCAAGCACTACCAGCGGCGGCACCGACCTTTCAAAATGGGATGAAGTCAACTTTCAGGGCAACAGCATTACGGTAAGCCTGAATGACTATGAATTTGCATACGTGCGCTCGGCAGGCTCCACAAACTCAATAAAGTACGTAAAGGGACCTGACAACTATACAACAGATGCAGTACAGAATGCAGTATTTGACAGAAATAAAAAGGCTGCCGATATGCTCGGTCTTAACGTTTACTATCAAGAATGCGACCGCTACAATGCCAATGCTGATAACACGTTAAGCGTAATTGAGAGCTTCGTGCTTTCCGACCTTGAGGATTCTCCAGACATTGTTTCCACGATGAGCTACGGAGTAGTAAGAGCGGGTATCAAGGGACTTCTTTATAACGCACTTTTGACCGATAAGGAAAATTACTTTGACCTTACGGCAAACGGCTGGTACACCGATTTTATGTACGAAAACACTCTCGACGAGTCCAAAATATTTTTGCTTGCGGGCGACTATTTCATTGACATTTTGCGCTATGCATACGGTATAATGGTCAACCTTGATATGTATGACGAGGTATTCGCAAGCGAGGGTGGAAGTGAAAGCCTTTTCGACCTTGTGGAAGCGGGCGAATGGGATTACGATGAGCTTAAACGCTCGATAGAGATGGCATTCGTTGATGCGGGCAGTATAGGTCAGTATGACGATGCCGACATATTCGGTGCCGTAAACCACGATTCCTGGATAGTACGCACTACCTTTTCAACCTCGGGACTTGACATATTTGAAAACGATGAAAACGGTAACGTAAGATACATAACCGACATTACGGACGTTCACAACTACGTAGACGATATGATAGACCTTGTAACGACAGAGGGCTTCTATCTTGACAGCGCAAAGGGCACTAACTACGAGCACACGGACGTATTTGTAGAAGGAAGAGCGTTGTTCGCGCTTGATGCGCCCGTACTCAACATGGAGGGTACGCTCATTCAGAATATGGACGACAAGGTCGGTATTATTCCCTACCCCAAATATAAGGAAGACGGAAAATACGGTGCACTCGTTTCCGACAACGGTAACGTAGGCGGTATTCTTTACAACTCCGAAAAGTTCACGGAATGCTCTGCTTACCTTCAGATGATGGCAGAGACGTCAAACACGGGAAAGGGCTCTCTCATTTACGAATACTTTGACATTGCGCTCAAATACAAGCTGTCGGCAACACCGAAGCAGGTTTCCATGCTTGAACTCATCCGTGCAGGAGTATGCTCACCGAAATCCATACTCTACGACGGATACTTCGCAAAGAGTAAGGGGCTTACCTCATACCGCAAGCTCATAGATATAAGTCTTGCGTCGGGCGTGAACACGTTCTCTTCCGACTGGAACTCACAGATAGGTGCGATATCGAAAGCACTTGAAGAAACGCTTCTCACCTACGGTCAGCAGAACTAAAAATTCAAACCTTGTTTGAATTTTTAGATGTAATAGGTAATAAGCAGCTTTAATTATGGATACACCCCCAAATTTTAACTTTGGGGGTGTAAATCTTTGTTTACATACTTAAAACGGCGTGATACTTTTGTATCGCGCCGTTTTTGTGCTTTTATTTATAATCAATAGTCAAGGACTATCATCTGGTGGCAATCAAGTTTTTCTACTGTGAGTTTTATTCTGCCGTTTTCACGCGTAAAGTCAACGGGTGTCATTTGAGGCGCGAGGTATGCATTTTTCACTTCTTTTTCAAGTTTGAGGTCGAGTGATACGTCATATACGGGTATAATATCCTCTATTATCTGCGTGTCCTTTCCGCGTACTACGGGGGAAGCGTAGAGAAGATGCGCGACGTATCTATTTTCTTCTGTCTGGTCCATAACCGTCGCTATTCCCTGCGCGCCGAGGTCTGTTTTCACGGTCTTATTATCGCCGAGGAGAGTGTCGAGGGCGAAGCAAACAAGTCTCTTTGCGATAAGTGAGCCCATAGTTGCATACTCTGCGAAGATGTCCCACGCGATATACGCGCCGTCTTTTCCAAGTATAAGACCTTCTCCGCAATATTCAAAGGAATTCGGGGTGTGCTTGTGTGACGAGAAATGCAAAACCGTTCTGTTAAAGTAGGAATTCTCCGCCTTTGCAAAGGTTTTTCCGTCTGAAAGTTCAACTTTGTAGCCTTGGTTATAGATAACGTATGCGCTCGGCTCTACTGTGTCATACTCAAACTGCGGACGGAGATAATTCGGCTTGCAGTCGCTCTTGCCTGCGAACTTTCCGCCAAGGTTGTATGCAAATTCATCGCGGTCGGTATGCAATCCTGACATACCGCTTGCGAGGATTTTTCCGCCTTTTTTCGTAAATTCGTCGAGTTTTTCCTTCATTTCGGGGGTTATTCTCACAGCGTCGGGAAGAATTATCACTTTATAAAGGGAGAAATCGGATTCCATATCAATTATATCAAACTGATATTTTCCCTCAAGCATTATTCTTGTAGCGCCCTTGTCGACTTCGTTTGAAGTGCCGCCAAGTGTCTCTTTTATATGCGAGCAGTAGGATTCGTATGAGAAAATACCGACGTCGGATACTGCCTTTACTCCGTCAAGCCACGGCTCTTTTTCTTCCAATTCCGCATAGCCTGCGCCAATGAGTTTATACGTGCCCATATCCATAATACCCGACGGATGAAGTTGGTCGCCTATTGAGCATTTCGCACCGAAAGCGGCGGAAAGCGAGCACTCGTAACGCAGAGCATTCGGGTGTTTGAAACCGCCGAATTCGCCCCAAGCGGTATGGAATTTTCCCGTCATACCGAGATATTCCAAACCGAGTTGCTGTACGTATTTTGCAGACTGCGGGAAATGGTCGTATCCCCAACCGCCCGTAGGAAGCGATTCAAGTTCAAGATGGGTATTCATAAAAGCGAGGTCGCGTCTTCCCTTGTGAATGTGTCCGCCGTTGTGGAATACGTGGATAGAGGGATCTATCTCGTCTACTATTTCTCTTATTCTCTTTGTGTAGTTTGCGTGTACTCTTTCTGCAAGTTCGATGATGTTTTTATCATCGTAGGGGTCTTTTCCTTCGGAAATGAGAGTTCTTATACAATTCTGGCAATAGCAAGGTTGAACGCCTACAATGTCGAAGAAAAGTCCGTCGATGCCGATATCCTTATATTTTTCGCACACTTCTTTTGTCTGTGCGAGAAGATAATCAAGGTAGGGAGAATTCATACAGAATTTGTGGTAGCCTGCCTGTGCCAAACTTGGCGCCCAGAAGGTCGATTCGTCCTTTCTTCTTACAAGCCAGTCAGGGTGGCGGCGTGTCATTTTTTCGTCAAGGCCTGCGGAGATATAAATAGGCGCTTTTACTCCTATTTCGTGTGCCGCTTCTATTTGTGCGGTGAGAAGTTCAAAATCGCCGAGTGTGGGGTGTGTCTCGTTTGCTTGTGACTTGTGATATGCCCAACCGTGATGGCACTTTGAAAATACTGTAATTGAACTTACGTGTCCTATTTTAAGTGCTTCTTGAAACTGCTTTTTGTCAAATTTTGCTCCCACATTCGGTATATGTTCAGAAGTGTGAAAGTCAAGATGTACCTGTCTGAATTTCATATTTTTCTCCGTTTTCTTTTTTAATTAAATACCTATCGGCTTTTCTGTATACATTTCTTCTTTGTATTCGAGTTTTTCCTCTATTCCAAGAGCAGGCACAACGAATGAAAGCACCTGATTTGTAAAGGCTTCTGTGCCCATCGGGGTGTAGTAATGCACAGCATCGGAATGTGCTTGTTCGGGCAAACTTACCGAAAGCGAATAGAGGTCGTTTATTTCAAAGCCGTATTTTTTCACTACGTTTACTGCGGCTTCGTTATACTTTTCAATCTCTTCGTTGTAGCGTTTGAAGTTTACGCTCATTTTTTCGGAGAGAACTTTCGTTGAGGTAGCGAATATTACGCGTGCGTTTGGGCATATTTTTTTAATTCTTATGCAAATTCTGTCTATGTAATATGCATATACGTCTATTGGAGTGTGTGGTTCTTCTTCGAAAAGTCTAAGGCAGTCCCAAAGTCCTGCATTCCAATGGATAACGTCGATGTCTTCGCCTTTTACATCTTTTACGTATTCGTGGAAGTATCTTAATACATAGGAAGCAAAACGGCAGTTTTCACCGGGAAAAATGACGTTTGCTCTTCCCTCTAACGTTTTTTTCACGGATTTATCATATCCCATACGAATGGAATCGCCTACAAGCAACAAGTTTTTCATTTTTCTTTATCCTTTCTTGTTTTTAGGTCAGTTATATTTATCTGTGTTATCTGAAACTGTGTCGGTTTCGTCTGCTTCAGTCGCGTCTATGTATCGTTTCGCCTGCGTTGTAAAGAGAAGATGGTATTTGCCTTCCTTTTCCATAAGGTCGCGGTGGTTACCCATTTCAACTATTGCGCCGTCTTCAAGCACGATTATTTTCGTCGCGGTGGTAGCGGAAGAAAGTCTGTGCGAGACGAATACGGTTATTTTATCCTGACCGAGTTCTGCAAAACGGTTGAAAACTTCCTGCTCTGCCAGAGGGTCGAGCGAGGCTGTAGGCTCGTCAAGGATAAGCACGTCCGATTTTTTGTAGAATGCGCGAGCGATAGAAAGTTTCTGCCATTGACCTATTGAAAGTTCTATGCCGTTATCTTCAAATATACGCATAAGCGGAGTTTCGTATCCATCGGGCAATTTCACGATGAAACTGTCGGCATCGGCTCTCTTTGCCGCATCTTTTATTCTGCTTTCCGTCGGCTCTTCGTTTACGTCACCGAAAGATATATTTTCGTTTACGTCTACTGCGTATTTCACAAAGTCTTGGAATATAATTCCGAAAATATCGTAAAGTGCGGCGACGTCGTATTCGCGTATGTCTTTTCCGTCAAGCAATATCACGCCTTCTGTCGGGTCGTAAAGTCGGGTAAGAAGTTTGATAAGGGTTGTTTTTCCTGCGCCGTTAAGACCTACAAGCACTATCTGCTCGCCTGACGAAATTTTGAAACTTACGTTGTTTATAACACGGCGGGAAGTACCGGGGTAACTAAAACTTACGTTTTTGAATTCTATTTCGTGGTGGGAGTTCTTCTGCGGAAGAAGCGGAGGTTGTACGCTCGGTACAAGCGTTATATCCTCACGCATAAAGGTTATAACGTTATCTATAAAGAGCGTGCCTTCGTATATGGTTGCCGTAGCGGTGATTATCGTGCGAACGTACCCCATAATAGAGCCGAGAGCACCTGTATAAAGCGAATAGTCACCGACAGTGCCGTCGCGGTAAATTACCGTATAGGCAACGTACATAAACACGAAAAGGTGTGCAAATATCGAAATAATATTTATAACCGTATGCCATACGTGTTCTTTTATTATAAGTTTTTTAAGTCCTGTGAAGTATTTTTTGAACGCTATGCGGTATTTCCCGATAAGTGTATCGGCAAGTCCCATTATACGCACTTCTTTCACTTTATCCTTGTCGGAAACGAGCGAGGAGAAGTAGTTCATCTGTCGTCTTTCCTTTGAATGCATACGCATATAACGGAAGTTCTTGTGGCGATAGCGGTAACTTACGACAGTGCCCGGGATAGCGGCAATTATCATAACTATAGGGGCGATGGGGTGGAGCGCCGCAAGTATTATAATGAAACTGACAACGCTTATAAGAGAAGATATGATATTGAAAGTTGCGTTTAATATCTGTATCGGGCGCATTCCCGCTTCTCTGTTCGCATTTTCGAGTTTTTCATAGAAGTCGGGGCGGTCAAAGTCCGCGACGTCTATGCTTTTCGCCTTGTTCATTATTTTGAGTTTTATGTGGTTTACAACGAGTTCGCCTGCAAGTGCGTTTGTCATTGTGGTGAAACTGCTCACGAGTTTCTGCGCAAACTGATAAGCAAATTGGGCGATAAGCAACATAAAGACAAATTTGAGTTCGCCGAAGAAGGTGGCGAAGAATTCGGCTACTGTTACGCCAAGTGCTTCGCGTGCGGCATCGCTCTGCATTATCTCAACTATCTCATTGAGGAGTTCTCGGGATATAAGTGCGCCAACAACGGGCAAAACACCGGAAAGGACACAAAGCGCCGCCATAACGAAAAGAATCCACGGACGCGCCTCATACACGAGCCCTACTATGTAAAACAAACGGTAGAAAAAGAGTCTTACGTTTTCAAGCGAGGTTTTTGCACGCTCGAAAAAGCCTTTTTTCTTTTCGTCTTTTTTATCAAACGATTTAGAATGTTTTTCCATAACTTCCTCCTATATAAGATATTCTCTTACTTTGTTTATACTTGCGTTCATTTTTTCGGGATACGGCTCGCCTTCTTCTCCCATTGAGGTACATTCAAGGGTGAGCGTGCCTTTGTATCCTATATTTTTAACGAAGTTGAAAAAGGTTTTAAAATCTATATCTCCTTCGTCTACATGCAAAGTTTTCAGTTTTTCCCACTCTTTGACACCGCCTGAATAATCGTTTATATGCAGGTGGACTATTCTATCCCATAGGAATTTATAATCCGTGTATATTTTTCCGAGTGTGCCGTGGAATTGCGCCATTTTCACGTCAAACGTAAAACGAGCGTAGGGGTAGCGGTTGTAAATTTCGGCAATATGGTCATAAGGGTCGTAATGACGGCAAACGACGTTTTCTATTGCCAGGATTATCTTGTGTTCGTCCGCTATTTTATAAAGTGACGGAATAGCAGAGATGTTGCGTTCAATACAGTCGTCGGAACTCGGTCCGTTCCACAAATGCAACACTGCCGTTTTTGCGCCGAGGGAGTTTGCTATTTTGCAGTTTTTTCTAAACAAATGTAAAGCATTGTTTACATTGCCTTGTCCTAATTCTTCACCTATCATTTTATCTGCGTGAAGAGTTTTTACTTTTACGCCTTTTTCTTTGAAGTCGGCTATTATTTCGTCTATTCGGTCATACCATCCGTTATACACCATAAACTCTATGCCGTCGCATAAAAGTTTGTCGTATATTGACAAGAACACTTTATGGTTTCTGCCGTTTTTTCTTCCTATAAACGCTCCGCTTGACGCGAGCACATCAAAGTTCTTCAATGCCTATACTCCCGTGGGAAAGAATTATTCCACTCTTGTCTATTTGTAATTTTCCGTAGTTGAAGCAATTGTTAAAGCGCGCTTCTCCTATACTTCCCGGACAAAACGTGTATATTCCGCCGTCTTCGGTGGGGTAATAATTTTCGCTTCTTGTGTGGGTGTGTCCGTAAAGGACTATATCTATTTTGTTTTGCTTCGCCTTGTAGAAGATATTGGTTTCGCCATATTTGACGCTATTCATATGACCGTGGGTGAGCCAGATGCGTTTTCCCTCTATTTCAAGCACGCGGTCAATTTCATAGTTTTCTGACAATGAGCGCACACATGCATCGCAGTTTCCGCGCACGGCGTAATATATCTTGTCAGGATATGCAGCCCTCACTTCTTCAAAGTCGGAAAGACCGTCACCGAGAAAGAAGACGTAATCTACGGTAGGATTATCCTTCACTATTTTCTTCATATAAAACGGATTTCCGTGGGAATCGGAAAATATAAGTGCTTTCATAAAACTCCTTGTCACGTTTTCTCTATCCTGCATATAATGCAAGTGAACGCTTTTTATTGAGGTGATATTATGCAACAGTTTGACGCAAATATGTTCCGCGCTATTCTCTCCCTTTCCGACGAACAGTTATGGCAGACGATAAAAGCAATAGCCGCGCAAAGCGGAGTTAAACTGCCGTCCGGCACGCCGCCAAAAGAAGAACTTGCAAGACTTCGCGCCGCACTCGGCACGGCAAACCCCGACGTAAATAACGCAATGAAAATTGTAGAAGAATACAAAAAGAAGAACGGTATGTGACTATGGCAACAGAAAAGCCCGATATAAGTCAAGTATTAAACGGAATACTGTCAAATCCCGAAGCACTTTCTTCCATTATGTCTATTATGTCAAACGTCGGCAATCAAAAAGACAAGGAAGAAAAACGAGACGCGCCGCAAAAAGAGGAGATACCGACAGTAAACGAGGCATTGCCCGTTTTTAACACGCAACCGTCAATTCCCGTAATTGCGCCGTTCAAACACAACGAGCGCTCACGTGAACGCGAACTTCTTCTGGCATTGAAGCCGTTTTTATCAAACAGAAAATGCGAAACGATAGATACTTTCGTCCGACTGCTTGACATCGTTTCTCTACTTGGGGGTGTGAAATAATGTATAGCCGCGAGCAAAACTACCGAGGAAATATTCCCGACAATTACAACGGAATAACAATGGGGGCAAATAATGACAGAAGAAGAGACGAATGCTGTTTCATACCCGAAAAAGAAGACGTCTGCGTAAAAAACGACTGTCCGCCAAAACGTGAAGACTGTCAAAGAGAAAATGAACGTCCTGCGCATCACTATGAAGACTGCAAAAGAGACGAGTATTTTCCGCCTTGCGAAGACAAGTGCGAAAGAAAAGACGATGGGCGCGGCGGAATATTATCCTCGCTTTTGTGCCGTCTCGGTTTCGACGGTGTCGACAATATGGATTTCATCATTCTTTTTGTTGCTTTACTGCTTATGAGTAGTGACAAAAGAGATGAAGACAGTTACATATGGTTACTTCTTCTGTTCTTGCTTATAAAGTAAAATAGATAAAAGAGGGCAAAGAATACTCTTCACGGCTTTTCTCATACGCGAAGATGCTTCATTTCATAGTTTGGCGTAGCCAATCATAACTATAAACTCGCCAAGGTAAACTGTGCCTTCGCCCTCTTTTTATTTTAAAAGAACGTGAACTGATTGGTTTCGGTAAGTCCTGAAAGTGCACCGTTTGCACGAAGTACTTCTATGACGGACTTCGAAATTCCCGAACGCAAGCGAAGGTCTTCAACAGAATATATCTGACCTGCGTTTCTCGCGTCAACTATCTTCTGCGCCGCAGTATCACCGAGACCGCCGAGCGCGGAGAACGGCATT
>JAZOLR010000005.1:0-2435 GCA_045653255.1 Eubacteriales bacterium
ATATGGTAAATTTCCGTACACTCTCTCTTGACGAAGTATGTAAAAAAATACTCGACGCGAAAAATCCCATACTGGCTATTCACCGTTCTCCCGACGGAGATGCGGTGGGAAGCGCCGCAGGACTTTCTGCGATATTTGAGGCTTTGGGTATGCACGCGGAATATATATGCGCGGACACAATTCCCGAAAGACTTGAATTTTTATCGCACGGAATAAAACTTTCAAACAGAACGGATTTTAGCGACTGCGACATTATTTGTCTTGACATAGCATCGCCTTCTCAACTCGGGAAACTGCCTGAGCGCATTCCCGAAGTTCTCTCTCCTTACTTAATGATAGACCACCACGCGATAGGCGAGGTTTTCGCCAACAACTATATCCGCACAGATGCTTGTGCGACGGGTGAAATAATCTTCGATATAGCCGAAAGAATGATAGAACTCGGCTATCTGGAGGAACTGAAAAAAGAAATGGCAGAGCCGTTATACGCGGCTATCTCGTCAGACGGCGGTTGCTTTAAATTTTCAAACGTTACGAGCAGAACGTATATGGTGGCGGCAAAACTTGTAGAAACGGAAATTGACACCGCAAAGATAACCCGTTTGCTTTTCGACAGTAAATCCGAGAATACTCTGCGCGCAGAGGGGCTCGCGCTCTCAAAGATGAAATGCTTTTTTGACAAAAAGGTGAGTTTGACCTGCATAACGAAAGCAGAAAGAGACGCGCTCGGCTTGAAATTTGAAGATCTTGAAACTATTATTGATACAGTACGTGCTTTGCGCGGAGTTGAAATAGCGGTTTCACTCAAAGAGCAGGACGACGGAATATACAAAGCGTCGCTTCGCTCTATCGGTGCTGACGTGGCGAGTGTCTGCGCGAAGTTTGGCGGCGGCGGTCACGTAAGAGCGGCAGGTTGCTCTATTACCGCAAATAGCGAAGAGGAAGCGATTAACGCGATAATATCCGCAATCGAAGGCACGTTAGACTAATTTAATAATATATAAAATGGTATGGTTTGTTTTTACGCATTTCCATACCTTTTTTATTGGGTTTTCACACAATTTTCACTTGACTTTTCTTTCGCTTGTGGTATAATAGTTAACAGGTTAATAATTAACAGATTTCGGAAGGAAGTTTGAGCAAAGGAGAAAAGAATGTACTCAAAAGAAGAAAGAACCGAAAAGACAAAAGAAGCCGTCAAGTTGATGATACTGACCGACCGAATGCACAGAAAGGAATGTGAGCGAAGATTTTCTTCACTCAACATACACCGCTCGCAACACATGATGCTTATGGCTATTGCGAGAATGGGCAACGGAGTATCGCAGAAAGAACTTGCAGATGAGTTGAATATAAGCCCTGCCGCAGTAGCAAAGGCAATAAAAAAACTCGAATGCGACGCAATGATAATGCGGTCTTCGTCAAGCGGAGATGCGCGCCAGAACGAGATAGTGATAACGGACAAAGGCAAGGCTATCGTTGACGAGTCGAGGCGCATAATGAAAGAGTTTGACGCAGAGACGGCGCAATATCTTTCCGACAGCGAATTAGACTCTCTCTACACACTTCTCTCAAAATTGCAGAGTTCGCTCTCTAAAATATGCAAATAATAGTTTACAAATTCATTACTGAAAGGAAATAAACAATGAAAAGATGGTTTAAATACATAAAGCCGTATATTGCCTTTTTCATTCTCGGACCTCTATGTATGATAGTAGAGGTAATAGGCGAAGTGCTTATGCCTAAATTCTTGTCTATGATAGTAGACACGGAACTTGGCGAAATGGCAACGAACGACCCATACGACGTAGCGGCGATAGCAGGACTTATGCTCATTACCGCAGTTCTTATGATGGCGGGCGGTGTCGGCGGTGCGTACTTCGGCGCGAAGGCGTCTGTCAACTTTGCAACGGATTTGAGAACCGATATTTATTCAAGAGTACAGAAGTTTTCTTTTGCTAACATTGACAAATTCAGCACGGGATCTCTCATCACACGTCTTACAAACGACGTAACGCAGTTACAAAACTTCGTCAATATGATGCTTCGTATGTGCTTGCGCTCACCCGGTATGATGATAGGTGCGTTCATTATGTCATTAACGATAAATGCGCGTCTTACTATAGTTCTCGCTATCACTATGCCGATTTTGCTTGCGCTTTTGCTTCTCATCACGAGCAAGGGTTTCCCTCTATTTTCAAAAATGCAAACGAAGATAGACGCGGTAAACTCAACAGTAGGCGAAAACCTCACGAACGTAAGAGTTGTAAAGTCATTCGTACGTGAACAACACGAAAAAGAGAAATTTTCAAAAGCGAATGCAAACCTCAAAGATGCAGGTATGCGCGCAATGAAGATAATGATATTTATTACTCCCGTTATGAACATTTTTATGCATATTACTACTATTGCTATCGTATTCCACGGCGGCAAAG
>JAZOLR010000006.1:0-8004 GCA_045653255.1 Eubacteriales bacterium
ATACGTATGGGAAGACCTTTTTCGCGGCAAGCGTGTGCCTCCGCTGTTATTCTGTCTTCGTCGCCTATGTTAGCCGGATTTATGCGTATTTTATCCGCGCCTGCCGCGACGCATTCGAGTGCGATGCGGTAATCGAAGTGAATATCCGCTACAAGCGGCACGCAAATTCCCATTTCTTTAAGATATGAAAAAGTCTTCGCCGCTTCTATATCGGGCACGGCAAGACGGACAATCTCACATCCTGCATCTGCAAGTGCTTTCACCTGCGCGTAGGTTTTCTCTTTGTCGTGGGTGTCGGTATTCGTCATAGACTGTATACTGACGTGCGAGTCACCGCCTATATATACGTTGCCGACTTTTATTTTTTTCGTCTTTCTTCTTATGGCGTTGTAATCCATTTTTTCGTCCTTTTGTTTTCTTACACACGAAAACACGGTTTTCGTGTGTAGCAAGTTTATTGTATCACAGAGAATGTACTATAAACAGTACATCTGTCAAAAGAGAGAAACTATATCTTTCAAACTGATAAGCAACATAAACGCCATTAAAATGACTATGCCTATAAAGTGCACAAGTCCTTCCGCCTTCACGGGAATGGGTTTTCTTCTTATCATTTCTAGGAGCACGAACACTGCTCTTCCGCCATCAAGCGCAGGCAGTGGCAAAAGATTTATTACACCGAGATTTATACTTATCACTACGGCAAGGTAAATAAGGTCAAGAAAACTCGACTGCGCCGCCTCGCTTATCTGCGTTGTAACACCGATAGGGCCTGAAACCGCTTCAATGCCGAATCGTCCTGTGACGAGGTCGAAAAGCGATTCCCACACCATTCGTACGGTAAGCACAGAGCGATAAAATCCGTGGCGGAGTATATCGCCGAAGCCGTCGCCGTCACGCAAGACGTAAAAGTCAAGCATTCCGACGTACTGACCGCTTGTTACGGTGACGGGGAAATCAACGTCGAGGGTTATCTTTTCGTCGTTTCTCTTTACTGTAAGTTCAACTGTATCTATGCCGTTTCGCATTATTTCATATCCGAGTTCTGCCGCGATATGAACTTTTTTGCCGTTTACGGCGATAATTTCATCGCCTACCGAAAGCCCCGACGAAGCGCTGCTTATCTCGTATCCGTAGGACGCGCGTTCTTCGTCTGTGTACATTCTGCCGACTTCGGTTGAGCCGAGACTGTCTTTTGTAACGCTCATAAGAATGAACATAATAATGAAACCGCAAATAAGATTGATAGCCGCACCCGAAATTATTATGATAAGTCGCTGCCACGGTGCTTTTTTGTTCAATGCGTTTTCGTCATCGGATTCCTCGTCTTCACCTGCCATACTCACGTATCCGCCTATGGGAAGTATACCGACGGAATATTTTATGTCGGTTTTCTTTGAGGTTTTTTTGAATATTTTCGGTCCCATACCGACGGAAAATTCGTGTATCTTCACGTGGAAGATACGCGCACTGATATAGTGACCGAGTTCGTGAGATAAAATCAGTATAGCAAAAACGATAAGCGCGACAAGAATATATAAAACTTTCATTTACAACCTTTCTGTCAACCGATAAGAGATTCTGTTATACGTCTTGCCTCTCTGTCGGAAGAAATAATGTCATCTAAATTAGTGTAACGGTTTGCGTCACTCAAGCGCTCGTAACACTCTGCGACCACTTGCGCTATTCGGTAGAATTCCAGTTTGTCTTCAAGGTGCGCTTTGACCGCTATCTCGTTCGACGCATTAAGTATGGCAGGCATTGCACCGCCGTCTGAAAGTGCACGGAATGCGAGAGAAAGAAGCGGAAATACTTCTGTATCGGGTTTTGCAAACGTGAGATTTCCGACTTCGAAAAGGTCAAGTTCCTTTATCGGTGATTCTACTCTTTCGGGGTAAGTGAGCGCGTACTGTACGCACAAGCGCATATCGGGGGCGCTGAGTTGCGCTATTACGGCATTATCAATATATTCAACTGCGGAATGTATTATACTTTCCCTATGCACGACGACGGAGATTTGTTCGGGGGTAAGTCCGAAAAGGTGCGCCGCTTCGATAACTTCAAAACCTTTGTTCATCATTGAGGCGGAGTCTACTGTTATCTTTGCGCCCATTTTCCACGTGGGATGCGCGAGCACGTCGGATTTTTTCACACCGACGAGTTGCTCTTTTTTATATCCGAAGAAAGGTCCGCCCGATGCCGTCAGAAGTATTCTCTTCACCGATTTCTTTTTGTTTCCCTGCAGACATTGGAAGATTGCGCTATGCTCACTGTCGACGGGGATAAGTTCAACACCTTTCGCTTTTGCGCGTGTCATAACTAAATCGCCTGCGATAACGAGGGATTCCTTGTTTGAAAGTGCAAGGCGTTTTTTCGCATCTATCGTTGCAAGTGTGGGCATAAGTCCTGCTTCACCGAGAATGGCGTTTACAACACTTTCGGCGCAGGAGAGGAAGATACCTTCACATATACCGTCCGCGCCAGAGAGAATTTTCGTGTTTGTGTCTGCGACGGCGATAGAAAGTTCTTTTGCCGCCTTTTCGTTTGCGACGGCGCAGAATTTCGGTGAAAACTCGCGTATCTGTTCTTCGAGCAGAGATATATTAGAGCCACCGCTTATATAGTCAACCTTTATGCTATGCTTTCTCGCGACGTCGAGGGACTGAGTACCGACAGAACCTGTCGAGCCGAGCACGGCAATACACTTTGGCATATTATTCAAAATTTATTCCTCCAAAAAATAAAGGCTCTCCTCCCATCGCACGAAGGGATACTACCACAAAAGTCATGCAATACAGAGAACAGCCTTCAACTTGATATTAAGCGAAAAATGAAATTCCTTCGCCAAGCGTCATTATAATCATTATAATCAAGACCGCAACGCACACGGGAATGACCGAGTCAAAGCGGTCAAGTACGCCACCGTGCCCCGGAAAAATTTTTCCGTAGTCTTTTACACCGTGTTCACGCTTTATAAGCGAGAATACAAGGTCGCCTATCTGCGCGATGATAGATACGAAAAATCCCGTTATTGCAAAGAGGACGTAATTCGGTTCGGCATCTATTCTTCTGCCGACTATATAACCGAATAAGATAAACGATGCAACGCAGAATATTATTCCGCCGATTGAGCCTTCTACTGTCTTTTTCGGGCTTATTTCTTCTATGAGTTTGTGCTTTCCGAAAAGCCAACCCGAAAAATATGCAAACGTATCAGTTACCCACGCGCCAATGAAGGCGAGAAGATAGAGATATTCTCCGTTTTCCTCGCGGCGAATAACGACAAGGCACACAAAAGCGAGAAGTATGTAAAACACTCCTGCCCAAGCGCCCGCGACATCGGAAAACTTTTCTCTTCCGCGGCAGAAAACTGCATAAGCAAACAAATAGAACATATAGATAGCACAAATTGCCACAGTGATAAGCAGATATATAACACCGTTTGAGTAATGTGCGCAGAAAGGTAAAAGAGCAGATGCCGTACAAGCGGGTATATATACTACGGGCTTTTTACCGTAGCCTATGCACTTGAGATATTCGTATACGCCGATAAGAGCAACAATACCTGCGGCAATGGGGAAAATTATCGTATCTGAAAACCATATAATAGGGAAAAAGATACATAACAATACCACAGCAGTTATGATTCTTGTTTTCATTTCACCATCTCGTTTCTAAATATTACAGACCGCCAAAGCGACGGTGTCTTCCGTAGAAATTGCGGACTATTGCGTCGATTTCCTTTTCGTCAAGGTCGGGCCAGAGTGTTTTCGTGAAGTAAAACTCCGTATATGCCGCCTGCCAGAGAAGGAAATTTGAAATTCTGTAATCTCCGCCCGTACGCACGATAAGGTCGGGGTCGGGAGAATTTTTCGTGTAGATATGAGAGGAAATATCCTCTTCGGTCACGGAGTCTTTTCCCTCTTTTATAAGCAAGTTACACGCGTGGACTATTTCCGCCCTGCCGCCGTAATTGAGCGCTATATTGAGAGTGAGAGCATAGTGCGCGGACTTTTCTTCAAGTTCTTCTGTGAGTGTGCGAAGTTCTGCGGACAAAGACGACTTATCACCGAGAAAAACGAAACGAATCTTGTTATCGTCAAGTTGTTCAAGCGCGCCTTTTACGTAATCCGTCAAAAGTTGCATAAGTCTCTCTACTTCGTGTATAGGCCGTGACCAGTTTTCCGTAGAGAATGCGTAGACGGTGACGGTTTTTATACCGATGTCACCGCAGTAGCGCAACACTTTTTTGAAGTTGTCCGCACCTTTTACGTGACCGTATTCACGCGGCATACCGCGTTTTTTCGCCCATCTGCCGTTTCCGTCCATTATAAAGGCGATGTGAGAAAGTCTCTCGTCAACGGTCGTGGGCTTTTTCGTTATCCTTTTAAAGAACATACGAAAATTACATCTCCATGATTTCTTTTGTCTTTGCAGCGGTTACAGCGTCAAGTTCTTTTGTGTACTTGTCTGTGAGGTCCTGAGTTGACTTATCGCTTGCTTTTGCCTCGTCTTCGGTCATTTCGCCGTTTTTCTTCATAGCCTTTACAGCATCGTTTGCATCGCGACGGATGTTACGGATTGCAACCTTTGCATCTTCGCCCATCTTGGAAATCTGCTTGGACATATCGCGGCGGCGTTCCTCTGTAAGTTGAGGGAATACAAGTCTGATAACTTTACCGTCGTTCTGAGGTGTGATGCCGAGGTCGGAAGCGAGGATAGCCTTTTCCATACCCTTAACGGTGGAAGCGTCCCAAGGCGAGATAACGAGTGTTCTTGCATCAGCGGCTTTTACGTCTGCCAACTGAGTGATAACGGTAGGTGCACCGTAGTAGTCAACTGTAATTCTGGAGAGAACGTCGGGGGTAGCGCGTCCTGCTCTCATAGTGGAAAGAGCCTGTTTGTAGGATTCAATGCTCTTTTTCATTTTTTCTTCGTAGGGTTTGAGTTCGAGTTTCATATCTTTTTCTCCTTTTGATTTGAATGATATATCTTTTATTTTTATTTTCTTTATTCGTTTGCAACGAGTGTGCCGACTGCCTCACCCATTACTGCGCGGTAGATGTTTTCTTCATTGTCAAGACCGAATACGAATATCGGCATATTGTTATCCATACAGAATGCGGTAGCGGTGGAGTCGATTGCTTTAAGACCGCCTGAAAGAATATCCTTGTAGTTAATGAAGTCGAGTTTCTTTGCCGTCTTGTCTTTTTTCGGGTCTGCAGTGTAGATACCGTCGATGTTTTTCGCCATCAAGATTGCGTCTGCGCCGATTTCCGCCGCGCGAAGTGCTGCCGCCGTATCGGTCGAGAAGAAGGGTGAGCCGAGACCGCAACCGAGTATTACTACTCTGCCTTTTGAAAGATGATAAACTGCTCTGTCTCTTGTGTAAGGCTCTGCCGCCTGAGGCATTGATATAGCGGTCATAACTCTTGCGTCAAGACCTGCATTTATGAATGCGTCCTGCAAAGCAAGTGCGTTTATGGTCGTTGCGAGCATTCCCATATAGTCTGCGCGTACAGAGTCCATATCCTTACCCTGTCTTCCGCGCCAGATATTACCTGCGCCGACGATAACTGCTATCTCTGCGCCCGCATCAACACACGCTTTGAGCGTCGTGCCTATTCTATGTATAAAATCGTGGTCGATAATTCCGTCTGCGCCTGCGGAAATCGCCTCGCCGGACAGTTTGAGCAAAATTCTTTTATACTTTGGAGATTGCGTTGCCATTTTTTCATCATTCCCCGTAGGGAATTTCTCCTTTCAAATTTAATTATATATTACCACCTAATATTTTACCCCAAAAACCTAATTTTGTAAACACTTTTTTGTAAAAAAATTTAATTATATTGAATTTTATTTTCACTTATAACTGCATATAAAAGGCAAACGCAAAAAACGGAGTGCAAGCACTCCGTTTTTGTAATGTTTTGTTTACTTTTTCGGTCATTCTGTGAGTGAACCGAGGAGGTTTTGGAACTCTTCTGAGCCGAGGTAGGTCTCGGGGAATTCTCCGTTCCAAGCGAGGACGTAGTAGTAAAGAAGGAGATTTTCTACGTCCTTGTCGGTCATATTGTCGGGGTCAACGGCGAGAATATCTTTTATCTGCCCGATAACTGCCGCGTCCTTCTGACCTGCATATTCTGCTGCATCTGCCTGAATTTTTACAACGTCGAGTTCTGCTTCTGCGGCGATTTTCGCTACTGCGGCTTCGGCTTCTGCCTGAATCTGCGCGCGCTTCGCCTCTGCTTCGGCTTCCATTGTCTTCTGTTCCTGCTCTATTTTCGCCTGCTTGCTCTTCTGCTCTGCTACCTGCTTTGCTTCAACGGCATCGGTGAAAGCATCGGAAAAATCGAGGTTTTCAAGAGAGGTGTCAAGAACTTCTATGTTGTAAGTAGAGAGTTTTTCTGTGAGTATGTCTTTTATCTGTGTGGAAAGTTCTGCGCGGTTTTCAAGCAACTGTTCTGCTGTATACTGCGCAAGAACGCTCTTTACCGCTTCTTGAATTCGGGGAGTTATTACGGTGTTGAAATAACCTATACCGATTTCCTTATAAATCTTCTGTGCGAATGCTTTTTCTATCTGATAGTTGAGGGTGTAAGTTACGCTTACTTCCTGAATATCCGACGAGAAGCAAAGAAGGTCTATTGAGGCTCTTTGATTACGGTTATCCATATTGATAACGTTGTGCCACGGTGCGCTGAAGTGTACGCCCGCTTCATAGGTGTAGTCTTCAACGTTTCCGAAGGTGGTAACGATACCCGTGTGACCTGTGGGAACAGTTCTGAGGCAGGAGACAAGGCATATAACAACGCCAAGCACCAAAAGAAGTGTGGAAATAAATTTACCCGATTTGTTTGCTTTTTTTGCCGCGCCTACTGCCGCGAGTATTGCAACGACGGCAAGCAATGCGCCGATAATGAAAAAGAACATTTTTATTCCTCCATTTTCAATAATCATTCAATAATCAAATTTCAAAAAAGGAACTGTCGCGTGTGCAACAGTTCCTTTGAGTTACAATTATTTAACGAGTTTTGCGATTTCTTCAGCGAAGTTTTCTTCACGCTTCTGAATGCCTTCACCCTTGTCGTAACGGTAGAATGCAACGACCTTGATAGCGCCGCCGAATTCCTTTGCGCAAGCGTTTACGTACTTGCCAACTGTAAGGGAGTCGTCCTTAACGTACGCCTGTTCAACCAAGCAGTTGGTTTCGTAGTACTTGCCGAGTTTACCTGCAATGATACCTGCAAGAACCTTCTCGGGTTTGCCTGCGAACTTGGGATCCTGCTCCATCTGCTTTGCAAGGATTGCCTTTTCTTCTTCGATTGCGGAAGCGGGAACTGCGTCCTTGTCAACGTAGAGGCAGGGCATTGCTGCTGCCTGAAGAGCGATATTCTTTGCGAATTCTGCAAAACCTGCGTTTGCAACTGCTGCATCGTCTGCTTCAAACTTGATGATAACACCTGTTGCTCCACCACCGTGGATGTAGGTGCTAACTACGCCGTCAACGATAATGAAACGGCGGAGGCTGAGTTTTTCACCGATGGTGAAAGTCTTTTCCTCGAGCGCTTCTTTTACTGTCTGTGCGTCGTTTATCTTCTTTTCCATAAGTTCTTCAACATCTGCGGGACGCTCTGCGATGATCGTCTTCAAGATGTCGCGAACAAATGCGCGGAAACTTTCGTTCTTTGCAACGAAGTCTGTCTCGGAGTTAACCTCGATCATTGCTGTTACGTCGCCTTCCTTGAGGATGTCAACGATACCGTCAGCAGCGATTCTTGTAGCAGCCTTTGCCTCTGCCTTAAGCTCGCCTCTCTTACGAAGGATCTTTATAGCTTCCTCTGCGTCGCCGTTAGCCTCAACGAGAGCCTTCTTACATTCCATCATACCGATACCGGTCTTTGCGCGGAGAGCCGCAACGTCTTTTGCTGTTATATTTGCCATTTTAGTTGATTCCTTTCCTATTTTTATTCGAAATTGTGAGTCAATTATTCAGCGTCAACA
>JAZOLR010000007.1:0-13207 GCA_045653255.1 Eubacteriales bacterium
CGGGGGAATAGCCGTCGGGGTATCATCGGGGTAGCCGAAAGCCGTTAGGGAATTTCTATTATTTGTTGAAAAGTTTCTTAAAGAAACTCGTGCTCTTTGCGTTGTTGCTTTCTCCGCAACTCTTTGCAAATTCGGTGAGCAATTCTTTCTGTTTTGAGTTAAGTCCTTTCGGCACTTCAACGATGACGGTAAAGATAAGACTTCCTTTGCGGCGAGTGTTGAGGTCGGTCACGCCCTTGCCCGAAAGAGTAAAGGAAGTGCCCGTCTGCGTGCCTTCGGGGATAGTATATTTCGTTGTGCCGTCAAGGGTGGGCACGTCTATTTCCGCGCCGAGTGCCGCTTGCGTGAACGTTATCGGAATGTCGCAGTATATGTTGTTGCCCTCGCGTTCAAAGAAGCGATGGCTGCGTACTCTTACCTCTACGATAAGGTCGCCTGCCGTGCCACCGTTTCTTCCGCAGTCGCCCTCGCCGCGAACGGCAAGTCGCTGACCGTTGTCTATACCCTCGGGGATAGTTACGGTAAGGGTTTTCGTTATCTTGATGTAGCCGCGTCCGCGACAGTTTTTACACGGGTTTTTGATTATCTTACCGCTTCCGCGACAGTTAGAGCAGGGACGGGAGGACTGCATCATACCGAAGGCGGTATTTTGTCTCACCATCACCTGTCCTGTACCGTGACAGTCGGGGCAGGTCTCTGCATTCGTGCCTTTTTCCGCACCGCTTCCGCTACAGTCGGGACATTTTTCAATGCGGTTGAAAGTCACGTCGCGCTTGCATCCAAACGCCGCATCCTCAAACGATATATCAATTCTTGCAAAAACGTCTTCGCCGTGTACTGCGCGGTTTCTCTGAGAAGCACCGCCGCCGAATCCGCCAAAACCGCCGAATCCGCCGCCACCGCCAAAAAACGACGAGAAAATATCGCTAAAGTCAAAGCCCGATGCGTCAAATCCCGCGCCGCCTGAAGCAGGGTCAAACGCCGCGTGACCGTATTGGTCATATTTTTGACGTTTGTCAGGGTCGGAAAGTATTCCGTACGCTTCGTTTACTTCCTTGAACTTCTGCTCTGCGTCCTTGTCGTTGGGGTTCATATCGGGGTGATATTTCTTTGCAAGAGTGCGGTACGCTTTCTTTAAGTCTGCTTCGGTCGCGCTTTTGTCAACGCCGAGCACTTCATAGTAATCTCGCTTGTCTGCCATTTTGTCTCCTAATTACAAACACTCGCTTTTTTGCGGTGTTTTATATAACACAAATGGAAGAAGCCCACTTGGGACTTCTTCGCATTTGTAAAGAATAGTTGTCAATTATTTAGTAGTTTTGTCTTCAAAGTCCGCGTCGTAGTAGCCGTCGTTTGCGCCGCCCTGAGCGCCTGCACCTGCGTCTGCGCCATTGGGGTTAGCCTGCTGATAGAGTTTTTCGGAAATTGCATAGAATGCCTGCTGAAGTGCTTCTGTGTCTGCCTTTATTGCTTCTGTGTCGTTGCCCTTTACAGTTTCCTTCAACTTTTCGATTGCGGCGGTTACGGGCGCTTTGTCCGCGTCGGATACCTTGTCACCCATTTCTGCGAGTGTCTTTTCGCTCTGGAAGATGAGGCTTTCTGCGTGGTTCTTTGTTTCAACCGCGTCTTTTTGCTTCTTGTCTTCTTCTGCGAACTTTTCTGCATCGCGAACTGCGCGGTCAATATCTTCCTGACTCATATTTGTCGAAGAAGTGATAGTGATGTGCTGTTCTTTGCCTGTGCCCTTATCTGTTGCGGTTACGTTAACGATACCGTTTGCGTCAATATCGAAAGTAACTTCAATCTGAGGAACTCCGCGGGGTGCGGCAGGAATGCCGTCAAGCACGAAGCGGCCGAGTGTTGTGTTACCCGCAGCCATATCGCGTTCTCCCTGAAGAACGTGAATTTCAACAGAGGTCTGACCGTCTGCAGCAGTAGAGTAAACCTGACTCTTCTTTACGGGGATCGTTGTGTTTCTGTCTATAATTCTGTTGAATACGCCGCCGAGAGTCTCGATACCGAGAGAAAGGGGAGTAACGTCGAGCAAGAGAAGGTCTTTAACGTCGCCGCCAAGAACACCGCCCTGAATAGCCGCGCCGAGCGCAACGCATTCGTCGGGGTTGATGCCCTTGAAGGGTTCTTTACCGATGAAACTCTTTACTGCGTCCTGAACTGCGGGTATTCTTGTAGAACCGCCAACGAGCAATACCTTGCTTACGTCAGACGCCTTGATACCTGCGTCGGAAAGAACCTGTCTTGTGGGTATCATAGTTGCTTCAACGAGGTCGTGAGTGAGTTCGTCGAACTTCGCTCTTGTAAGAGTTGCTTCAAAGTGCTTAGGACCTGTTGCGTCTGCGGTGATGAAGGGGAGACTGATGTTCGAGGAAGTTACGCCTGAAAGTTCAATCTTTGCCTTTTCTGCCGCTTCGCGAAGTCTCTGGAGTGCCATTTTGTCCTGAGGGAGATCAATATTATCCTCTGTCTTGAAGGTTTCTGCCATCCAGTTGACAATTCTTTCGTCGAAGCCGTCACCGCCGAGACGGTTGTTACCTGCGGTCGCAAGAACTTCGAACACGCCGTCGGAGATTTCAAGCAAGGATACGTCGAAAGTACCGCCGCCGAGGTCGAATATCATTATTTTCTGTTCGGTTTCTTTGTCCATACCGTAAGCAAGCGCAGCGGCTGTAGGCTCGTTGATGATACGGAGAACTTCAAGTCCTGCAATCTTACCTGCGTCCTTCGTTGCCTGACGCTGTGCATCGGAGAAGTAAGCAGGAACGGTGATAACCGCCTGAGTTACGCTTGTGCCGAGGTACGCTTCCGCGTCTGCCTTCAACTTCTGAAGAATCATTGCGGAGATTTCCTGAGGTGAGTAGGATTTTCCGTCTATCTGCGTTTTGTAGTCTGTACCCATGTGACGCTTGATACTGCTAACAGTACGGTCGGGGTTTGTAACTGCCTGACGCTTTGCAACCTGACCGACAAGGCGTTCGCCTGTCTTAGAATATGCAACGACGGAAGGTGTTGTTCTTGCGCCTTCGGGGTTCGTGATAACGATAGGCTCGCCTCCTTCAAATACCGCTACGCAAGAGTTTGTTGTACCCAAGTCTATACCAATAATTTTTCCCATAATAATTTTTCCTCCAAATTTATGTTGAATTTTTTATTTTCAATAATATAATAATCGCTTTCGCTATTATTTGCTTTTTTGCTTTTTAGTTTGCGACTTTTACCATCGCGTATCTGATTACTTTATCGCCCTTTTTGTATCCGCACTGGAAAACCTCGGCTATAACGCCTTCTCCGAGCGTTTCGTCGTCGCAATGCATTACTGCGTTGTGAAGATTGGGGTCGAAAGCATCGCCCGCCGCACCGAATTTCTCAATATTCAGTTTCGTGAGCATTGCCTCAGCGCTCTTTGAGGTGAGCGCAAGTCCCTGCGCTACCTTTTCCGCATCTTCGTATATCGCAGCGCGTTCAAGATTGTCAAATATCGGGAGTATCTCACCAACGACGTCCGCTACCGCATCGGAATAAATGCTTTCTTTTTCCTTTGCACTGCGTTTTCTGAAGTTGTCATACTCTGCGGCAAGTCGGAGATACTTGTCTTTGCACTCTTCAAGTTCTTTTTCGAGCGTTTTGTTTTTCTCCTCTGCCTTTGCGAGTTCGCCTTTCAGTTTCGAGTCAGACTTTTTCGCAGGCTTTTCTTCTTTTGCCTTTTCTTCGGGAGTTCCGTTTATTTCTTCGTTTTGTAAAGTTTCATTTACATTTTCATTATCTATCATTGGTCTGCATCCTCCGTTTTGCCGTCAAGTTTGTCGTTTATTATAAGGTCAATATCCGACGCCAATCTGTCGATTGTGGATATTACCTTCGAGTAGTCCATTCTTCTCGGACCGATAACGCCAATAGCACCGACTACGTTGTCGCCGCGGCGAATCTGTTTGAATACGAGCGTCGAATTACTCATTACCTGAACGCTGTTTTCGCTTCCTATATATACGTGAACGCCTTCTTTGTCGGAAACGTCTGCGGGAATGAGATTGTAGGACTGCTCTTTATCCTCTATTACTCCGAGCAAACTCTGAAGTTGCGATAAGTCGGAATATTCGGGATACTGCAAAAGTTTGTTTACGCCCTCGACACGCACGTCGCCGCCGTCGAGTTCTTTCATCGTTTCGTGTATTGCCTTGACTATCGGCGTTACTATCGCTGAATTTTCGCCCATTTCTTCTTCAAGACGCATAATCTCGGAAAGAAGTATTTCGTCTGCCGTCACGTTGACAAACGAGGAATTGAGCAAAAACGAGAGTCTTTCAAGCACGTCTTGCGTTATTCTGAAAGAGAGGTGTATCGTCTTTGTTTTCGCCGTATTGTTGAAAAGCATTATAAGCAGAAAACTGCGACTGTCAATGTAAACGCACTCAAAACGGTTGACCTTCACGGCAGAGGGGCGGGATTTGAGCGCGAGTGCGGTGTAGTTTGTAACCGACGCGGCAATCTTCGACGCTTCCGCTAATATCTGGTCAAGTTCTGTAAGTTTGTTGCGAAGAGAAAGATTCATCTGCTCTATCTCGTAGCGTGTGCGCGAGTAATCGTCAAGCAGAGTATCAACGTAGAAGCGGTAACCGAGTTCAGACGGCACTCTTCCTGCCGAAGTGTGAGGTTGTTCCAGGTATCCGAGCGCCTCAAGTTCCGCCATTTCGTTACGAATGGTAGCAGACGAGCACGCCAACTGCTTATCGTTTGACAAAAATTTAGAACCGACAGGTTCGCCGTATGCAATGTGAGCGTCGATAATTGCCTTTAAAATATGCTTTTTTCGTTCACTTAAACCGTGTTCTTCCATTTTTGCCCTCCGTTTCATTTTTTGCACTTTTTAGCACTCGCGATACCCAAGTGCTAACTTGCATATATAAAGTACCACTTTTTTGCCGTATTGTCAAGGCTTTGCGGTATTTTTATTATGAACTATTTGTTAATTTGCTCGAAAAATAGAAAAATATTCGCACAAAAGGGCGAAAAGTGCTAAAACTACTCTAAAATGCTGAAAATTTCTTTTCTTTTGTGTGTCTTTCCACTTGACATAAACCTTTCCTTAATATATAATATATATTGTATGAGTGTTTATATATTATATATATATTGACCTACCCTCATACGAGCGATACGATTCATTCCGCACTTGGCGGAATGCAAACGATATACAAAGTTCATAAAAAGTAAAAAAGAAAGAAAAAACAATCAAGGAGGTGTTTTAATGGAAATTGTATACGCCATAATCGGCCTTGCAGTCGGACTTGTTATCGGTCTTCCCATCGGTATCGGATACCGCAAGCGTATAGCGGAAGCGAAGATAGGCACGGCAGAAGCACAGGCAAAGCGTATTCTTGAGGATTCTATCAGAGATGCAGAAACCAAAAAGAAAGAAATCCTTGTTGAAGCAAAAGACAAGGCTATTGAGATACGTGACGAGACAGAGCAAGAAATGAAAGAGCGCCGCAAGGAACTCACGAAGATGGAACGCCGTCTCACCCAAAAGGAAGAAAATCTTGACAACAAGATTGAAAGCCTCGAAAGAAAAGAAAACAACCTGAACGAAAAGCACCGCGAAGCAGACGAAGTTAAGAAGAAAATAGACGAAACTTTGTCAGCACAGATGCACATGCTTGAAAGAATTTCGGGCGTAACCGCAGATGAAGCGAAGACCGAACTTCTCACAAGAGTTGAAAGCGAAATTTCCCATGAAACCGCCCTTCGCATTGCCGAATACGAGGCAAGATTTAAAGAAGAGGCGAACGAAAAAGCAAAAGACCTTCTCTCACTCGCAATACAGAGATGCGCTGCCGACCACGTAAGCGAAGTTGCCATCTCCGTCGTAAGTCTCCCGAACGAAGAAATGAAGGGTAGAATTATCGGCCGCGAGGGTAGAAACATCCGCACAATAGAAACTTTGACGGGCGTTGAACTTATCATCGACGATACCCCCGAAGTTATCACAATTTCGGGATTTGACCCTGTTCGCCGCGAAGTAGCGAGAATCGCACTTGAAAAACTTATCGCGGACGGAAGAATTCACCCTGCAAGAATTGAAGAAATGGTAGAAAAGGCTCAAAACGAAGTCGACAACACCATCAAGCAGGCAGGTGAAAAGGCAGTATTTGAAACAGGCGTACACGGTTTGCACCCCGAAGAAATCAGATTGCTCGGTAGACTTAAATACCGTACAAGTTTCGGTCAGAATGCGCTTCGCCACTCTATCGAAGTTGCACTTCTCGCAGGCAATATGGCAGACGAGATGGGCGCAGATAGCACGCAGGCAAAACGCGCAGGCCTTCTCCACGATATAGGTAAGGCACTCACGCAGGAAGCAGGCGGCTCTCATATCCAACTCGGTGTTGAAGTTGCGAAGAAGTATAAGGAAAACAAAGACATCATTCACGCAATCGAAGCGCACCACAACGATGTCGATCCTCATACAACCGTTGCGTTCATCGTTCAGGCGGCAGACGCAATCTCCGCGGCAAGACCCGGCGCACGCCGTGAAGACGTTGAAAACTACATCAAGAGACTTCAGAAACTTGAAGAAATCGCGAACGAGTTCAAGGGTGTTGACAAGACCTTCGCTATTCAGGCAGGCCGCGAAATTCGCGTAATGGTTAAACCCGAACTTATAAACGATGACCAGATGAAGATACTCGCAAGAGATATTGCAAACAAGATTGAAGGCGACCTCGACTATCCCGGACAGATAAAGGTCAATGTCATCCGAGAAAGCCGCACGGTAGACTACGCAAAATAATACATAAGCCGAAAGGCTATGCAAAACCAGAAAAAAAGGGCAGACGAGATAAAGCGAGTTTGCTCTTTTTGTATGGATTAAAAACTTGACTGACTTGATTAAAATCTAAATTTCTGCCGCATACGGCATAGAAAAGAGAAAAAACAAATGAGAATACTTGCACTCGGTGACGTGACAGACCCACGCGCCGTCGCATATTTAAAAGACAAACTCTGGCAATTCCGCCGCGATAACAAGATAGACTTCACGGTAGTGAACGCGGAAAACTCGAACTTCGTATTTGGCGCAAACGCAGAGCAGGCAAACGACCTTCTTTCTGCGGGTGCTGACGTCTTGACGGGCGGAAACCACACAATGCAGAACAAACTCATCTTCCCGACGCTTGAAAACGACGATAGAGTTATCCGCCCCGTGAATTTCCCCTCGGCAGCGCCGGGGGCAGGATATACGATACTTGACTGCAACGGCTATAAGATACTCGTTTTGAATGCACTTGGAAAAATCCATATTGAACCCGTACTTGACCCACCGATAGAGAGTATTGAAAAAATTCTCCGCCGCGAAGACGGAAACTACGATTTCTCGATACTCGACTTCCACGCGGAGACGACGGGCGAAAAGGGAATTGTCGGAAGATATTTTGACGGACGCATAAATATCATATTCGGCACTCACACCCACGTGCAGACGGCAGACGCACGGATATTCCCGAACGGTACGGCGTTTATTTCCGACGTAGGAATGTGCGGAATTACTGACAGCATCCTCGGCATTGACCCTGCGTGCGTTATTGAAAAATACCTCACGGGAATGCCTGTACGCTATATGCCAGCATCGGGAGACATAGAGGCGCAGGGCGTTATCTTCACACTTGACGAAGCAAGCAGCCGCGTGACGAAGATAGAACCCGTAAGATTTTAAAATCCGAATAAAATCTGAAACGAACTGAAAAGAAAAAGAAAAAATGAAAAATACGGATAAAGAATTTACACTCGCAAAAACGGCATTGCTTGCGGGAGTTATCATTCTCGCAAACGGCGGAGAAACAATGCGCGCAGAAGACACCGCGACAAGAATATTGCTCGCAGGGGGAGTAAGCGAACCCGAAGTCACCGCGTTTTCAACGTCGATTTCAATTTCATTCGTCGATTCTTCGGGCGAAGTCGTTTCTATTGCAAAAAGAATTAAAGCGCGAACAATACACTTAAGCAAAATAACGAGAGCAAACGAAGTCTCGCGAAACTTTTGTTCGGGGCGCATTGACATATTTGAAGCGTACGAGGAACTCCTTGCCGCGACAAAAATGGGCGGTTATCCTTACCACCTTATGCAAATTTGCACCCTGCTCACCCCCGCCACCTTTACGATACTTCTCGGCGGCTCGCTTTTTGACTGTTTGTTTGCAGGCGTGCTCGGTATCTTCCTCGCTCTCGGCACGGAAGTGCAAAACCGCACGTTCATTCACCCTGCTATATATAACTTCGGTCTTGGATTTGTCACCGCGTTTGTCGGTTATCTCGTTTCGGTCATCCCCGGAGTTGTGACAAACCTCGATATACTTCTCCCCGGTACGATAATGGCGCTTTTACCCGGCGTCACGATAACAAACGGAGTGCACGATATGCTCAACGCCGACTATATGTCGGGAGGCGCGAGATTTATCGAGGCTATCGTTACCGCGGTCACGCTTGCCGTCGGCATCGGTTTCGGTCTCGGTCTTGGCGCTGCTTTGACGGGAGGTGTTCTGTAATGGCAATGGTTATACAGGTCATAGGTGCATTTTTCGCCGCAATAGTTCTCTCGATACTTTTTGAAATCCCGAAACGCCATATAGTTTGGGACGGCGTCACGGGCGCACTCGGTTGGCTCACTTATCTTTTACTTGCGAAGGTGGGCGGAGTTGTTATCGCGGTATTTGCCGCATCAATGGTGATTTCCCTCTGTTCGAACATTCTTGCAAGAGTGCAGAAAGCACCGTCTACCGCGTTTTTGATTCCCGGAATGCTTCCGCTTGTCCCGGGAGTAAGTATTTACCGCGGTGTTTACTATATGATAACGAACGATTCGGCAAAAAGTTCGCATTATATTATTGAAGCATTGCAGATAGCGGCAATGCTCGCGTTTGGTATGTTGGTAATGGAAACTTTCTTCCGCATTATTTCCAACCTTGCCGCCGCAAAAATAAACAAAGCATATCACATAAACGAAGAGGAAAAATAATATGAAATCTTGGTTTGGGAAAGCAAAACTCGGAATTTTTCTCCACTGGGGAATATTCACGCAGGGCGGCTACGGCGAAAGTTGGCCGTTTTTCTCGGGCGAAGTTGACTATGACGAATATATGCGTCATATGAAAGACTTTAACCCAAAAAACTATGACCCGACAAAATGGGCGAAGATATTCAAAAAGGCAGGCGCAAAATACGCAGTCCTCACCTCAAAGCATCACGAGGGTTTCGCACTTTACGGAACGAAGGCGGGCGGACTCAACGTCTATGACAACTCCCCCTGCAAAAAAGACCTTCTCGCCCCCTACTGCAAGGCAATGGAAGAAGAAGGAATAAAAGTCGGACTTTATTATTCTCACCTCGACTGGAATCACCCCGACTATGCGTCAATAGTACCGCGAAGCGACGAGTGGTGGGCGACTTCTCCCTACAACTGCCCGAAAGACAGAAAAGACGACCTTGAGGCATGGGAGAGATTTTTGCGTTTCCACCGCACGCAACTTACCGAGTTGATAGACAACTACTCACCCGACCTTTTGTGGTTTGACGGAGTTTGGGAACGCCCTGCGGAATTCTGGCACTTTGACGAAATGGCAGACTTCATTCGCACACGCTCCCCGAAAACCGTTATAAACCAACGCATAGGCACGTACGGCGACTACAAATGCCCCGAGCAGGGAGTGCCCACACGCGCACCGAAAGGCGACTGGGAACTTTGTCTCACGCTCAACGATTCGTGGTCGTATAAAGAAAGCGACAAAAACTTCAAATCCACAAGAGAAATAGTGAGAATTTTCACCGATTGCATAGGAAACGGCGGAAATCTTCTTCTCGGTATAGGCCCTGACAAAAACGGCGAGATACCGAAAGACTACGAAGAACGCCTCATTGAACTCGGAGAATGGATTTCACCCCGCGCAGAAGCAATCTATGACACAACGCGCGGACTTTCCCCCTCGTTCTATCTCGGCGCGTCGACTTTCTCACAAGACGGAAAAAATCTCTATCTTTTCCAATATGACAAGCCCTACGGAGAAATCCCGATAAAAGGCTTGACCTCAACGCCTACTTCGGTAACTGTACTCGGCGGCACGGGAAAAGAACTTCCTTTCCGTCGCGCACTCGGTTTCGGCGCAGTGCCCGGAATACTCTGGTTGACACTCCCCGAAGAAGAGCAAAACTCCGTCTGCACGGTAATCAAACTCTCGTTTGACGAAAAAATAGAAATATACGAAGGCGAAGGCGGCGGAATAGAATAACCCCCGCGAATAACAAAACCGAGACTACCGCAGTCTCGGTTTTTTATATATTTATATATTACGGAAGTTTTCAATATTGGATAGGAAGTTTCGTTGCGTTATTAGTTTTACCAAATATACCAGCCCAAAAAACACACTAACAAATTTATTTTATCATATCTATCCGTCTTTGTAAATACCTTTTTCAAAATTCTTTGTGCTTTTTGCACAAATTCTATGTTTTGCATAATTTTTTCTTGTGAAGTTTTTACAATTTGCATATTGAAAAACGCAAAACACTGTGATATACTATAGGTGAAGAAAAGGAGGACGGTCCAATGGGCTAACGAAACAAACTGCTTTTGGTTACGGTAAAAAATAAAAAACAAGGCTTGAAAAAACAAAAAAAGGAAAAGCGCGGCGGCGTGATACGCATAATATAGATACGGTTAAATAAACTGAAAGGAAATAATGAAGATATAAATTCAAGCCAATCAAAAACGAACCGAAAGCGAAGAAAAACCTTTTCACCTTTTGCGAAAACGATACACAAAGAAACAAAGGGATTTTCTCACAAGAGAGACAAAGAAGTAAAAGTGTTCAGACGGTGTGACGAAGAAAGCAAAAGGCAGACTGTAGAAAGAGAGGATTAGTAAGGATGTTAGATACTAAGAGTGAACAGAAGTGACCCTTGATTGCAGAGTTGATGAAGCAATCAAGGGTCACTTCGCTTTTATAGGGAAGTTTTGAAAAAGCCTTACGGCTTTTTTCTTTTTTCGGGAGATTGCGCTTTTCGGTTTGACAAATTCTTCTTTTAATGTTATTATATATCTAAAAGCACAAACCTAACAAAGAAAAAGGGGTTATTATGTTAAAACCGATTATATTTTTTAACGAAATCACTTTATGGTGGACAAAAGACGAATTTGCAAAAAAGGCGAGCGAATACAAACTCTCCCTTGACGGCGAGTGCGTATGCAAGACAGACAAGACTCACGCGACTTTTTCAAACCTTGCGTCCGACCGCGAATATACAGTTTCTATTGCGGCATATACTGACGGCACTTTGACAGAAGAAAAGGAATACAAATTCACAACAAAACCGCAGAAAAACCGCGTAGACGTTTCACTTCCGCCCTATAATGCAATAGGCGACGGAAAAACCCTCAACACGAAAGCGTTGCAGAGTGCAATCGACGCACTTGCGGAAAACGAGTATCTCTATTTCCCGAAGGGTGTATTTCTTTCGGGCGCGCTTGACGTAAAAAGCGGCACGGAGATATACTTTGAAGAAGGGGGAGTATTGCAGGGAAGCGCAAACCGCGAGGACTACTTGCCGAAGATACGGAGTCGCTTCGAGGGCACGGAAATGGAATGCTATCGCTCACTTCTCAATCTCGGCACACTCGACCACGAAAACTTCGGCTACAACTGTGAAAACGTAAGTTTTCGCGGAAAGGGAAGCATTCTCGGCGGTGGAAAACCTCTTGCACTCGCTATACTTGAATACGAAAAAGAAATTCTCCGCGAATTTATGGAAAAGAATGCAGATTACGTAAAGACCTGCGAAAATACCGACACTATCCCCGGTAGAGCGCGCGGCAGACTTATCAATATGAGCAACTGCAAAAACATAGTAATGAGCGGTTTGACTATGGGATACGGCCCGTCTTGGAATATCCATTTCGTATATTCAAAGGATATAATAACCTACGGCTGCGTTGTTCGTTCAAATAACCAAAAAGACGAAGACGGAAACGTGATAAGAGAAAGCGTCTGGAACGGAGACGGATGGGACCCCGATTCAAGCGAAGATTGCGTTGTTTTTGATACCGAATTCCACACGGGCGACGACGGCATAGCGATAAAATCGGGCAAAAACCCCGAAGGAAACAAGATAAACCGCCCGACAAAGAATATCTACATATTCAACTGCAGAATGAAAGACGGTCACAGTGTTTCAATAGGAAGCGAAATGTCAGGCGGAGTTGAAAACGTGCATATCTGGGATTCCGACCTTACGCATTGTTACTACGGCGTGCAGGTAAAAGGCACGAAAAAACGCGGCGGCTACGTAAAAGGTCTCTACGTTTCGGACTCCACGATTCCATCGGTATTCGTAAGAAGCGTAAGTTACAACGATGACGGCGAAGGCTCGCCTGTGCCGCCTGTATTCTCGGGTTACCGCTTCGAAAACCTCGTTATCACGGGCACACTTCAATGGGGCACACAGAAGACGAAGGACTACGTATACCTCTGCGGATTTGACACGGAGGGCTACTACCTTTCTGACGTAATCTTTGACAACATTCGTATAATAGGCGGCGACACGGCAACCGCACTCAAAGCACAGTATACGGATAATATCACTTGGAAAAATATACGCTATATTGAAGAATGATTATAAAAAACGGTATCAGACCTTTTGGCTTGATACCGTTTTTGTATTATTTTTTGCTTAATCCGAGAATCTCTACAGACTGCTCTTTCATCTTATATTTAAGAATTTTTCCTGCGGCGTTCATCGGGAACTCGTCAACGAAGAGGAAATATCTCGGTACTTTGTGTCTTGCGATGTATGCGTTTCCGAATTCTTTCATCTCGTTTTCGTCGGCGGTCTCGCCCTTGTGGAGAATTACCCAAGCGCAGCATTCCTCGCCGTATCTCTCGTCGGGCACACCGACAACCTGAACGTCACGGACTTTCGGGTTTGTGAGGTAGAATTCCTCAATTTCGCGGGGATAGAGGTTTTCACCGCCGCGGATAATCATATCCTTCAAGCGACCTGTAATCTTGTAGTAGCCGTCTTCGGTCTTACAAGCGATGTCACCCGAATGCAACCATCCGTCCGCATCTATAGTTTGTGCCGTCGCTTCGGGCATTTTGTAGTAACCCTTCATTATGTTGAATCCGCGTGCAACAAACTCTCCGCTTTCGTT
>JAZOLR010000008.1:0-4237 GCA_045653255.1 Eubacteriales bacterium
TGCCAATGTTCGTAAGATGTTAAAAGGAATGGGGCTCAAAAACGGAACGCCATTTATTCAATCATTGCCTTGTGAAGGTAAAATATATTTTCATGAGATGGGATATCGTCTTAGCGGAGGTATGATATTTAAACTTACGGAACCTCTCACAAATGTACATGATATGAAAATGATGATTCGCTATGCCGTTGGCGGCGATAGTATAACAGAAGATGAAGCAAAGAATATAGATATTTCTTGCCACGGTCGTATTGGTGGGCAACTTATGATACCTCTTGACGTTGGAACTATTGGAAATATAAGCGGTATAGATGCTATAAAGTTACATCCCGCATTAGTTGATTATCTTCAGTATTACGATATTGGTGATACTATTGAACAAAAAAATATAGGAACTCTTGGACAACACTTTGGTCGTATCACTTACATCGTAGATTCCGAAGATGAAGAGGTAAACGCAATTAAGTTTTTTCAGGAACATATTCGAGTTTTTGATGTTAACGGGAAACGTATGAATAATTTATTGTTTGACGTTGAAAGACTTTGGAGATAGGATTCGTTAATTAAACGAGAAAGGAAAAATTTAATTACTTGGTTTGAGGCTCTATATAGTAAATTTGGCATTGGAATTCCGATAGAGTTTATATATCTCTTGGTGGTTTTCATTGTCGCGATAATAGGATTTTCAATAATAAAAAGACCTCTTTACGAATGCATGCTTGCCGCATTCTTGGTGTTGGTCTTGGTAACTGACACATGGTCAAATATCGGCGGATATATATGGGATGCTTTGAAAGAACCCACGTTGTACGTCATATTCGTGTTCGTTATTTCAGCAAATCTCTTGTCAAAAACAAGCGTGATTGATGACTGTATAGGAATTATACTTTCCATCTTCGGTCGTCTTCCCGGTGGCGCAGGATTTGTTGCTATTATAGGAAGTTCGTATATGGGCTCGCTTTAAGTGGCCCTGCTGTAACTATTACATCCCCTTAAAAGCCGGTATTATTACCGAAGTCCGCGGACTTGATGAAGTGGAAAACATGAAAAACGTCTTGAACGTTACTAAAATGTTTAATATAGGTGATGAAATACTTGATACAAATGCTCTTGAACGAGTATGCATGAGATTGCACGTTTACGGCGAAACCGCAGAAGAACTTGCGCAAGCACTTGAGAATATAAGCGCAACTCTTCAAATCTTAGATCAGAACGGAAATGAAATGCAAATAGAACACTTAAAGTATGATAGGTGTCTTGCGGCAATCAAAGAAGGTTGCTTGTTATTTTGAGTTTGTTCTGTAATGTCACAATAAAACTTTTATAAAAAGGGGATTTTTATGCCATCAGCACTTATCTATCTTGGCATAATGCTTGCCGTAATCGCGGTTTGGTTTATGCTCTTAAAAAGACCTGTATATGAAGCGGTACTTATAAGTTTTGTAGTATTGTTGACGGTTACGGGTAAATTGTCAAGCGTTTGGTCGTATATTGATGCAAGTCTTTCGACCTCTCTGCTTTATTCCATGACGGCATTTGTTGCAATGTCGATAATTCTTACAAAAACGAAAATTATTGACAGTTGCATAGCGATTATTCTCTCTTTGCTCGGTAGGGTTACTGGTGGCGCAGGTTACGTTTCCGTAATTGCTTCTGCCTTTATGGGGGCATTGTCCGGCTCAGGTCCCGGTAACGTAATGGCTACGGGAGCATTGACTATTCCGGCAATGAAGAAGTCGGGTTTTCCGGCAGAACTTGCAGCAAATATCGAAAGTAACGCAAGTTATTTGGGAAATATGATTCCTCCGTCATCTAATATAGTTGCCGCACTTGGCGCATTCGTTGCACTTTATCCGGAAAGCAATATAACTACGGGTCAATTTTGGATTGTTCTTTGGGGAATCTCGCTTTGGTTTATTCTTCAACGCGTAATTATGGTTTACGGTTTCTGTAAGTATTGCAAGGTTAAGCCTATGTCAAAAGAAGATCTCCCTTCGTTTAAAGAATCTTTGAAGTACGGCTGGCAGGGAATGCTTCTTCCTGTTATAATATTGCTTCCGTTCTTCCTTGATTATATGTTCAAGGAAACGTTCTTTACTGCGAGACTTGGTGCGGAAGGCGCAAAATACCTTTCAAGTAGTTTGCTTTTGTTTATTCCCGGCATATCAGCCATATACGCATGTCTTATATCAAAGGATAAAAACATTACAAAGCCTCATGCTATTGCAAAAATGTTTGCAAAGGGAGTGAAATCTATTTCTCCCGCAGTTGGCGTGTGTGTTGTTGGATATATGGTAGGTGCGTTGTTTAGCGACCTCAACGTTGCCGGAGAAATGCAGGCGTTTATCCTTGATATTAATTTTAGCAAACTTGGTCTTGTTGTTTTTATTTCCTTGCTTACCTGCTTCCTTGGTATGGTAATTCCCGGATCTTCTCTCGTTGTTATTTTTGGACCTGTGTTTATCACTACTTTTGCATCGGTTGGGGTTGAACCCGTTCTCGCTGCCGCAATGCTCCCTTGTATATGCGGAGTAATGTGTGGTATTACGCCTCCTCTTGGACTTGGAATGTATGCAGGAATGTCACTTGCTGAATCCGACTTTGGGAAAACCTTCAAAAATAATCTTTGGTGGGTTGCGGCGCAGTTTATTATGGAAGTTGTTGTTCTTATGGGATGGCTTCCTATTTTCGGGCTATAGGGGGGCTGTATTATGAAGGAAAAACTTAAAAAAGTTTCTGACTTATGCAAACTCATATTCGGTTACGGTATTATGATTACTCTGTTTGCGGGCGGTCTTACTTCCTTTGGGTATGTTATTGCCCTTATCGTTGGCGGAGATGTTGCGGCAGAAATCTGTACGGTGATTTATAAAAAAATTATCCCGATTATAATTTATGTAAGTACTGTTATGGTGTTGTTTGGTCTTGTATGTATGTATCTTGCGGGAGAATTCGCCTTAACTCCAAACAAGAAAAAAGCATCAAAGGAAACGTCAGAAAGATAAAAATACTAAAGTAACGGTATATATTGCAAAATGCAATTGAAAGATAGGTGTACGTATGAAAATTTTGAAAATGAGTTCGTATTTTTATCCTGAAAATGTTGCGTCATCACATTTGTCAAAGGATTTGAACGAAGCATATCGTGATGCGGGGATAATTACGGAAAATTACGTTCCTACGCCCACACGCGGAATTTCCAAAGAAGTAAGAGCAAAGTACAAAAAAATAAAATATGAAGAATTCAATGATGGAACTATCGTAGTTCACCGTTTTTCAATGTTCCGCGAAAAGAAAAATCCTATACAACGCGCATTGAGATATTTTCTTGTAAATATCATACAATATTTCAAAGCAAGTAAAGCAAAAGATATTGACCTTATTTCATCTGGAAGCACTCCGCCGACACAAGGTCTTCTTTGCGCGGCGGTAAAGAAAAAACTCTCGAAAAAATACAAGAAAAACGTCCCCTTCGTTTATAATCTTCAGGATATTTTCCCCGATTCTCTTGTACATACAGGCCTGACAAAAAAAGGCTCAATTCTCTGGAAGATAGGAAGAAAAATTGAAGATAAAACCTATCGAGCAGCGGACATGATAGTCGTTATTTCCGAAGGATTCAAGCAGAATATTATGGAAAAAGGTGTGCCTGAGGAAAAAATAGTAATTATAGAAAATTGGATAGATACAAATGAAGTTGTCTACGTGCCGAGAGAAGAGAATAAACTCTTTGATAAATACAATCTCTCAAGAGACAAATTCTATATTTGTTATAGCGGAAACGTAGGACACACTCAAAATATGGATATGCTTCTTGATACCGCAAAGCGTATAGCGGAAGCAAATAGCGATATCCACTTCGTGATACTCGGCGAAGGTGCTGCAAAGGCGCACGTAGCTGAAAGAGTAGAAGCGGAGAAAATCGAAAACGTCACACTCCTTCCTTTCCAGGATTATTCCGATATTTCTCACGTATTTAGCCTCGGCGATATGGGACTTATCATATCTAAAAAAGGCGTCGGCTCAAATTCCGTGCCCAGCAAAACCTGGAGCATTATGTCTGCGTCTCGTCCCGTGCTCGCTTCCTTCGATAAGGAAGGAGACCTTGACCGTGTAATTACGGATAACAACTGCGGTATTTGTATATCTCCCGATAATACGGAAGAATTTTATAACACAATACTCTCGTGTTACGAAAATCGCGAAAAACTCGCAGAAATGGGCAAAAACGGAAGAG
>JAZOLR010000009.1:0-27498 GCA_045653255.1 Eubacteriales bacterium
TGACGGCAAGCGTCAATATTCCCGCACTCTCCGCCTGACAAGCGAGCTTGTCGATCTCCGAGTGGGGAATGCGAACCTGATTCGCAGGCGTGAGGTAAAAAGGAAAGTGTTCTCCCATTTTGTTGCCGAGCCGAGACGGAAACTGCGTGCTATCTTACCTGCGAAATAGGTTCAAGTCCGACAGTTGCTCCGCCAACAAAACAAAAACGAGATAGTCGCAAGGACTATCTCGTTTTTGTTGGTGGACCAACTAGGACTCGAACCTAGGACCTACCGGTTATGAGCCGGTAGCTCTAACCAACTGAGCTATTGGTCCGTATTTGTTTCATTAACAGTACAATATTATAGCAGAGGTTAATGAACAAATCATTAACTAAAATTTAAGTATGTTTTAACAATGGATATTTTGGCGCGTATTTTTCTTAACATATTTTTTATTTGACAATTTATGCTTATATGTGATATACTGCTATCAAGATATGCTGGTTTTTGCAAAGATTTTATAATACCGAAGAGGGAGACAGATGAAGCAAAGAAAACTTTTGTTCGTTTTACTATCACTTCTATTTTGTATATTGCTGCTGTCCGCTTGCAATAGCGAAAAAGAACCCGAAAACACAAACTTGTCGGAGGAAATTCCGACAACAACTACCGCGAAAAAAAACGGGAAAACCATTCCCGACCTCATAATAAAAACAGAATCGGGAAGACCTATTGAGTCAAAAGAAGATTACCTTGTCGCATCGGTTACGCTTTCGGGCGCGACTGATATGCCCTTTGAACTTGCGGGGGCGCAAATTCGCGGACGCGGAAACTCTACTTGGAATCAGTTTGACAAAAAGCCATACCGCTTGAAGTTTGACGAAAAAGTAGACTTAATGGGAATGGGCGCGGCTCGTGACTATATCCTTCTTTCTAATGCTATGGATATGACAATGATGCATAACTACGCCGCATTCACTATTATGTCTAAACTTTCCGACGAATTCACTCCCGAATGCGCATTCGTTCATCTTCATATAAACGGTCAGTATATGGGCGTTTATCTCGTGACAGAACGAATAGAACAAGACAAAGAGCGCCTTGACATAGGAAAGGGCGAGGGCGGAAAAACTGACGTCGGATATCTCGTTGAATTCGGCGGAAATATAGAAAACGACGAAAAGCCGAAGTTCACTTTGTCTTCCGTAACCTATAAGGGCACGACTTACGCTTGGAGAAAAGGCTTCCGCGGGGTTGTGAAATCCCCCGATGAAACAGTTTGTACCGACGCGCAACTAAAATACATAGACAACTATATCGAAAAGGTAAACAAGGCAATATACACAAAGGATTTTAAGACCTTTTCCGAACTTTGCGACGTGGATTCATTCGTTTGCGGAGTGCTTGTGAATGAACTTTTTCTCAACAACGATTTCGACTTCAGTATGAATATGTATAAGAAAGCAGGCGGAAAACTCTACTTCGGACCTATTTGGGATTTCGACCAAGCCTGCGGCATATCCACGAAAAGCGGCGGCACTATGCGCGGTTGGACGGTAAGCAACTATCCGTCTTGGATAACATCGCTTCTTGAAATTCCCGAATTTTACGAACTTGTCAAAGAAAAGTGGATAGAAAACTACGACCTCATTCACTCTCTTGTCGGTGATATATACGCAAAAGCAGAGGCGATGGACTACGACATAAAACTCAACTTTAGACGTTGGGACGTGCTCGGGAAACCATATTGGCGTATGACCGAGGAAATGGCAGACCTCGACACCTACGAAGGTTTTCTTGACAGACTTGCGTGGTGGCTCGATAACCGAATTGTCTGGATAGATAAAGAATTCGGCATATACGAATTTGAATAATTACACACATTTAAAAAATCCGATTTTTGAGTAAAAAGTCGGATTTTATTTTTAAAAATCACTAATTCTATTGATTTTAAAAATGCGTTGTAGTATAATTGCAAATGAGGACTGTTAGTCTGTAAAAATCCAAGTGAAATCCCTAAAGGAAAGATAACTTATGGAACTTTTGCTTAAATATAAAACCCCCGCCCCCGACACAGACGAAGGCTGGGAGCAACACTCCCTTCCCATAGGAAACTCGCACCTCGGCGCGAATATTTTCGGCGGTGTTGAGCGCGAGAGAATTCAAGTAACGGAAAACTCGCTTGAAAACCCGGGTGCACTCGGTGGACTTAACAGTTTCGCCGATATATACCTTTCATTTTCCCACACAGAAAAAGATGCAAAAGACTATGAGCGCACCCTCGACTTGAATTCCGCTATCGCAGGTGTATCTTACTCATTCGGCGGCGTGAGTGTAAAGCGCGAATACTTTGCAAACTATCCCGATGCCGTGCTGGTTGGAAAAGTTACCTCATCTTCTCCCATAGATTTTTCTATCTCTCTTTGCGTACCGCATATAACAGACGAAGAGGGAAGAGAAAAAGAAGGCATAAGCATAGCAGAAGGCAATAAAATAAAAATGCGCGGAAAAATGAGCGCGTATGCCGTGAACTTCGCAGGAGAACTCCGCGTATATACAAACGGAGTTGTTGCGTCAAAAGAAAATACACTCTTTCTTTCAAACGCAAGCGATACGTATTTCGTATTCTGCCCGAAGACGAACTACGAACTTTGCCCTCGCGTTTTCCTTCAAGATGATAACAAGAAAAAAGTTCGCGATTTCGACTCGTATCCGTTGGTAGAAGAAATCCTCGGCAAAACCGAAAAATTCCCCTATGACGAACTGAAATCCCGACATTTAGAAGATTATACTTCGCTTTTCGGCAGAGTGTTCCTTTCTCTTTCGGAGTGCGAAGTACCCGACTGCCCGACAGATGAACTGCTTCGCAAGTATGCAGACGGCGAACGCAGTAAATACCTTGAAGCGCTCTATTTTCAATTCGGAAGATACCTTCTCATTTCTTCTTCAAGAAAAGGTTGTCTCCCTGCCAACTTGCAGGGCGTATGGAATTGCCACGACCGTTCCCCCTGGGGTTCGGGATATTGGCACAACATCAACGTGCAGATGAACTATTGGCCCGCATTCAATACCAATATAGCGGAAACTTTCACCGCCTACGTTGATTTCTATGAAGCGTTCCGCCCGACAGCAGAGAAAGTAGCGTCATACTTTATAAAAAACACTATCCCCGAAAACTACACAAGCGAAAAGGGCGAGTGCGGATGGACTATCGGCACGGGCAATTATGCCTACTGCATAAGCGGTCCCGGCGGTCATTCAGGTCCGGGTACTTGCGGTCTCACGTCGAAACTTTTCTTTGAATACTATGAATTCACGCAAGACGAAAAAATACTCAAAGAAGTAGCATATCCCGCCTTGCTTTCAATAACGAAATTCCTTTTGAAAACCGTTCGCAACTATGACGGAAAATATCTCTCCGTATTCTCTGCATCCCCCGAACAAATACTCACAGGCGGTTGGCACGCAGGAAAAACGCAGTACTACCACACGGTAGGTTGCGCATTTGACCAACAAATGATTTGGGAAAACGGAAACGACCTTCTCCGTTGCGTTGAGATAATAGGCGAAGAAAATCTTCCCGCCTGCGACAGAAAAGTTATAGACGAACTCCGTGTGCAAATAGACCGCTATGACCCTGTGCAAGTGGGTTACAGCGGACAGATAAAAGAATACCGCGAGGAAAAATTCTACGGTGAAATAGGCGAGTACACGCACCGCCATATCTCGCAACTTATGGCACTCCACCCCGGCACTCTCATAAGCGAGAAAACACCCGCTTGGCTTGATGCGTCGAAAGTATCGCTCGACCTTCGTTCCGACGAGTCGACAGGTTGGGCACTTGCCCACCGCCTAAACGCGTGGGCGAGAACGAAAGAAGGAAACCGCGCCCACAAACTTATGGCAAACCTGCTTTCAATGCGCACGTATGACAACCTCTGGGACGCGCATCCGCCTTTCCAGATAGACGGAAACTTCGGCGCAACCGCAGGTATCGCCGAAATGCTCTTGCAGAGCCACGAAGGTTATATATCCCCCCTCGCCGCGCTTCCTGATGATTGGAAATGTGGAGAATACTCCGGACTTTGCGCACGCGGTGGCTTTGAAGTTAGCGTGAAATGGGAAAACTCCTGCGCGAAAACCATAAAAATAAAGTCTCTTACAGGTAATAATTGTAAACTTAAGTATGCAAATATTGCAAAATCTGAGTTTTCGTTTGACGCAAGCGCAATCGACGGTGACACCGTAGAATTCGCAACGGAAAAAGGCAAGACCTATACTTTTGCGAATATCCCTTCGCACGAAATCCCTGCCTTGCCGAAAAACTTGAATATTACCGCAGACCTTGAACTTTCTTGGGAATATGACGGTGAAGTTAATATTTGGCGCGCGCTTGACGGTGAGGGTTGTTATACCCTTGTTGCCGAAAATGTGAGTGAAAATAACTACAAAGACGCCCTTACCTTTGATGCGGCAGAGATATTTACCTACAAAATAACCCCCGCAAGTGTAAAACACTCGTCAGGTGTCGGTATCTACGGCACACTCAACCATTCGACCGCGCTCGAAAGACAGCAGTATATATACAAAGTAACGCAAACAAACCTTACAGCCCCCTATCAGCCGGAGCGCCTTGAACTTGGCTTTTACGAGGGCAAAAGAGAAGTAACATTGGATTTTAGAGAGGTGTAATATGTTAAAAGTTGAATGCCAAGACCCAAATATGATAATACCCGAGGGAATAAAACAGACTGATGTCAGATTTTACTCTCCTCTCGATGAACCCTTTTCGCTTTACGGACTTATCTACGACGATAACAGATATCTCCGTATGCCAAAGGCTATAGCCGAAACCGTTAGCGAAGGCGTGCGCAATCAGTCACAGCACACCACAGGCGGAAGAGTTTGCTTTAAGACCAACTCTCCCTATGTTGCCATTACGTGCAAATGTTATTTCTATTGGGATAGCTCCATTATGCCGTTGTCGGGTACTCATGGCTTTGAGGTGGAAATTAAGGACGGTGATGAGCATTGCTTCTGCGGACTTATCGCAGCGAAGTATGATACGAGAAGCAACTTCTGCGGTACTGTAGAATTTCCGAACGACGGAAAGGAAAGAAACGTCATCCTATATTTCCCCACAAATACAGGTGTGTCCGAGTTAAATATAGGACTCGCCGAGGGGGCAAGCCTTTCAAAATGGGACGGATATACCTACGAAACACCCGTCGTATTTTACGGCTCGTCTATAACTCACGGTGCATGCTCCTCAATGCCCGGAAACTCATATATCGGTATGCTTTCCCGCTATTTTGACACCAACTACATCAATCTTGGAATGTCGGGACACTGCAAGGCGGAGCGCAATATGATAGACTACATAGCATCGCTTCCTATGAGCATGTTTGTCTATGACTATGACCACAACGCACCGACCCCCGAATTTCTCCGTGAAACGCATTTTTCGGGCTATCTCCGCTTCCGTGAAAAGTGCCCCGATACCCCCGTCATCATGGCGACAAGACCAAACATAGACGGCGGCCGAATGGTACCCGAGGTCGCCGAACGCAAGGAAATAGTGCTTTCGTCATACTCGCAAGCACTCGCCCTCGGCGACAAAAACGTAAGTTACGTAGAAGCAGGCGACATATACGACCGCTTCTGCCGCTCCGGATTTGCAAACGATAACGTACACCCGAATGACCTCGGCTTTTACTTTATGGCGAAAGCCTTCGCCCCGTATATTGAAAAATACTTGAAGTAATTACAAAAAGACTGCATCGCTTGATGCAGTCTTTTTTGTGTTAACTTTTGTTCTTAACAAAATACGAAAGCCAGAATTATTCGTCGTATTCTGATGCAGTTGTCGTAGTTCCTTCGAGAAGTTCGCGGAAAAGGCCCTCGCGTGTGGCGAGTTCATCATACGTACCCTCTTGAACTATTTCACCTTCGTGGAATACGAGTATTCTGTCTACGTTCTTGATAGTCGACAATCTGTGAGCAACGATAATGACCGTATGCGTCTTCATCAAGTCTTCCATTGCCTGCTGAATGTGACGCTCGGAAATGTTGTCAAGCGCACTCGTCGCCTCGTCGAAAATAAGAATATCGGGATTTTTCAGTATTGCACGCGCGATAGCGATTCTTTGTTTCTGACCGCCGGAGAGATTGAGCGCACCGTCGCCTATGATAGTTGCCCAACCTTGAGGCAGGTTGTTTACAAACTCATGCACGTGAGCAATTTCCATCGCCTGAATTATCTCATAGTTGCTCGCATCAGGACGCGCAACGCGGATATTGTCCCATACTGTATCGTGGAAGATAAACGGATTCTGCGGTACGACACCGAAAGAGAGACGCAAGTCGTGAGTTGCGAAGTCACGCACGTCGCGGCCGTGTACTTTTACAACGCCGTCGTTTGCCTCGTAAAGTCGCATAATAAGTTTGGTGAGCGTACTCTTTCCGCTACCCGAACTACCTACGAGCGCGACGCTTTCGTTATACTGTATGTCACAGTTGAGACCGTTGAATATTTGATTGCGCTCATCGTAAGCGAACGTTACGTTCTGCAATGAGATGCAGGGGCGGCCGTTCTTCTTTGCGCTTTCACGCTCAATTTCAACGCTGTGCTTTCTGTCATCTGCAATTTCGGGAGTAGATGACTTCTGATTGATTATATGAACTATTCTGTTGAGGGCTACTTCCGCGCTTCCTTGCTCAAGAGCAATATTGAGCCAAGAAGTTATGTAACTGAGAATTGACGCCATACTTGAAAGGAATGCGTAAAGCACACCTGTCGTTATCTCGCCGTTAAGGCAGAAAAGACCGCCGACGATGTAGACCACCGCAGTACCTACGTACTGTATAAGTTCGGGTTTCGCCGCCTCTATTGAAACGGTCGCTCTCTGCTTTATACCTCTATCCTTCATATTGGAGAGGTGCTTATTGAACTTTTCTCCTGTCTGATCCTCGATGGAATACATCTTTATTGCGTCCATGCCGTGGAGCATATCCGTTATGTATGACGAAGTTTCCTTTTCCACCTGCAAGAATTCACGCGTAATGCGCTTTATTTTTCTGTCGGACGTTCTCTTTATGACTATCATCAAGATAACCGTACCGAGCATTATAATAGTCAGTTTCCAGTTGAAAGCGGTGAGCGCCGCAAGTGATATTATAAACGCAATAACCTGATAAGGCACGGTCATAAATACGTTGTGGAGGTGATTCTTGATATTACCCATGGGCGAACCCATTATGTAATTGAATATTTCACCTGACGCATTCTTTTCTGAAAAACGCATACACAAATGCTGAATGTGGTAAAAGAACTGTGAGCGGAGAGAGAGAAGTGCGCCTTCTTGTGCGTTGAGCATGAAAATGAATCCGAGACGCCAAACTACTACTCGGAAAACTCCGAGAATAATGTAAGCACCCGTAAGTATAAGCACAAGTTTAATAGCGTAATCCTTTGCAACTTCCCCGTTTATCGCAGGGGTAAGTCCGCTATCGACTATGTATTTGATTATGAGAGGTTGAACGGCTATCGCCACACCCGTGACAAACGAGCATATAACAGCGATTATTATGCCTATTTTGTACTTTGTAAGATAAGGCAGTAACGTTCTCCAAAAAGGTACGCTTGGAATATTATCCTCGGCGAGCGCCGCCTCGAACTTCTTTTTTGCGTCGGATTTTTTTGTTTCTTCTTGAATTTTCGTGTTCATGAGATTTCCCTCCCGAAAAAACGTTTTTTCAAAAACACAGTTTTATCTTTCTCATTACTGAAGAGACAGTTTTATTTACTCTCCAAGTGCATTATACTATCGAAAAAATTAAAAGTCAATAACTTTTCTCTATTTTATTTTTTTGTTATTTATTAAGCGCAAATTATTGATTTTTCTTCTCTGTTGTGGTAAAATAATCCTGTTAGATAAAAAACCGAAAGGTAAAGCAAATGCTTGAAATAACGAAGGATATAATATCCGCATTGAAAGAGAAAAAACTGTCGGGCGAGTCCGTCTTTGACGGAAAGATTTTGCACGTGAAAAACGACGTAGTAGAACTTCCGAACAAAAAGACCGCAACGCGCGAGGTCATAGGACACAACGGCGCTGTGTGTATCGTTGCACTCAAAGATAACGGCAACGTGATAATGGAATATCAGTACCGCTATGCTGTCGGGGAAGTAATGCTTGAAATCCCCGCAGGCAAACTTGATTCGAAAGATGAAGACCCTCGCTCTGCCGCAATCCGCGAACTTCGTGAGGAAACGGGCGCAATAGCGGAAAAACTCACCTACCTCGGACAGTATATTCCGTCACCTGCCATTCTCGAAGAGAGAATATATATGTATCTTGCGGAAGGTCTTACCTTTACCGAATGCGACTATGACGAGGACGAGTTTATGACACTTGCCGAAATTCCGCTAGAAGATGCCGTGGAAATGGCACTTTCGGGACTTTTGCCCGACGGAAAAACGCAGGCGGCGCTTCTTCGCGTCTATCTTGCAAAGGAGAGGGAGGGCTAAAAGTGAGAAAGTACCTATTTTCAGAAAAAGGAAAATTTTATAAAGCAAATCTGCATTGCCATACCACAGTATCCGACGGTTGCCTCACTCCCGAAGAAGTGAAAACGGCATACAAGAAAAAAGGCTATTCCGTCGTCGCATATACAGACCACTGGGTAATGCTTGACCACAGTTACCTGAACGATAGCGACTTCCTTGCGCTCAAAGGGTACGAAGTGATAATAGGCGATGAAAATAGAGTAGCACCCGACGTGAATTCAAAGAAAACTTATCACTTGAATTTGATAGCGAAATCACCTTCCGTTACGTCGCAAGTGTGCTTCAATCCCGACGTGATGTGGGGAAAAGAGAAAAATTATATCCCATTTATAAATTACTTCGGTCAAATTTGGGATTATAGCGAGTATTCACCTGCCGCCGCAAACAGAATAATCGCAGAGGCAAACGCGAAAGGATTTTTCGTCAACTACAACCACCCCTCGTGGTCGCTTCAGACAAGTGAGGATTATTCCGACCTTTGCGGACTTTACGGTGTCGAAGTGGTAAACGGCACTTCGAAAATCACGGGCTACGCAGACGATAATTCTTCTGTGTATTCCGAAATGCTTTTGCGCGATAGAAAACTCATTCCCATCGCCGCCGACGACAATCACAACTCACACGGATTTTACTCCGACGATTGTGACTCGTTTATCGGATATAATATGATAAAGGCGGAAAACCTCGACTACGAAAGCATTATAAAAGCGTTGGAAAACGGCGATACTTACGCAACGGAAGCCCCCGAAATATACGAAATGTATATTGAAAACGATACGCTTTACGTGAAAACTTCGCCCGTCTGCCGAGTAATCCTTTCAACTCTTGGAAGACACAATGCGTGCGTGCAGAGAAAAGACGGCGACACCTTGACAGAATGTGCATTTTCACTTGACGAAAACCGCAGATTTTTCAGAATAGAACTCGTTGACAGAGAGGGAAAACGCGCTTTCACCCGCCTTTACGAAAACTGAAAATTCAATCAACAATTGAATAAAGTAAAACGTCTCAAGCAATATGCTATTGACTTGATACTTCAAGTGATGTTACAATAAGCGAAAGAAAACAATTATCCGAAAGTAAAAAAAGGAGATAAAAATGACAAAAGTTAATTCATGGCGTGAACTCACGTTGAGAGAAAAAATAGGTCAGACGGTAGTTTGCCTCTGCGAATCCGAAAAGCATATAGAAATGTGCGGAAGCATAAAAGGCTTTGCAGAAAAATACCCCATCGGAGGTATTTTCAATAACGTAGGTTTGGTAAAAGGACTTCTCACTGGTTCAAACCACGAATTTTCCGACATCATAGCAGAATATAACAAATACCTTCGCGTGCCGCTTATCGGTACGGCAGACCACGGATTTTTCGCTACCGACCGCGGAATCGAACTTCCTCCGCAGATGGCGCTCGGCGCGGCAAACGATAAAGAATACGCGTACAAAACGGGTGAATTCAAAGCAGAAGACTTCAAAAAGTCAGGCGTTCATTGGGGATTTTGGCCCGTTTGCGACCTCGCCCTTACTGACAATCTCCGCGCGGTAAGTGACGACCCCGACCGTATTATAGACGTTACCTGCGCGCAGGTAAAAGCGATGAAAGAACACGGCGTTATCGCTTGTGCAAAGCACTACCCCGGCAGAGCAATATCAGAAAAAGTGGACTCCCACCTTGCCCCCACAAATAACGATACACCCGTTGACCTTTGGATGCAGACCTGCGGAAAAATCTACAAAAAACTCTTTGAAGCAGGTGTGCCCACAATAATGACAGGTCACTCCAACCTCGTAGGTTACCAGACAGAGAAGGACGATGACGGTGTATATCCTCCCGCAACGCTTTCTTATGAACTTGCAACGAAGTTGCTTCGCGATGAACTCGGCTTTGAGGGGGTTGTAGTTACCGACGCTCTCATAATGGGCGGTTTCGGCGGCTCCGAAGCGGTGAACAACTGCGTGAAGTCCTTCCTTGCAGGAAACGACGTACTCCTCTGGCCCGCATACGAGTACATAGACGAGATGGAAAGAAGAATTCTTTCGGGCGAGATAGACGAAGCAGTCCTTGACGCATCCGTTGAAAGAATCTGGAATCTCAAGAAAGAATACGGCATTCTCGACGGTGTCGTTCCTTCTTCCGACAAGGAAGCATCTTACTTTGAAGATATAGTAAAAGAAGGATGCGAGAAGTGCATCACAATCAGAAATAACTACGAAGGACTTTTGCCCCTCGACAAGGAAAAGATAAAGAAGGTCTTTATAGTAGGTGTAACCCCCGACGACGCGCAGTACAAAGATTTGTGCGCGCTCAAGACCGAGATTGAAAAATACGGTTGCACCGTTACAATGCAGAGAAACGCATGGACAGACGAAGCGCAGAAGGCATGCGAGGAAAACGACCTCGTTATATTCGCTCTCTGCCGCACCTTCCACCGTCCGATAGGACCTCTTGATTTCTGGGGCGAAGATGCTACTTCCATCTGGGCGTCTAACGTCTCCGATAAAAAGAAGACCATAATAGCAAACTTCGGCGCACCCTCACTTTATAAGTATTACACTCTTTCGGGTACAACCTTCGTTGACTCCTACAACCACGGAAAAGATATGGTTGCCGCATTTGTCCGCGCCATGTTTGGCGAAATAGGTTTTCACGGAAACCCCAGCCTTGAATCGCCAATAATTAAATAAACTATATGATAGAAACACTCAGACAACTTTTTATATTGTTTATCTTTTTGGGAATAGGTCTCCTTTTGGGGAAGCGCAAAAGGATAACGGTAGATAAGTCAAATCTGCTATCCACTCTTTTGATAACCGCATTTCTGCCGAGCAAGGTGTTTTTGAATTTTTCACGGCAGATGACACCCGAATATTTGAAGCACAACTATTCATCGCTTCTTGTATCCGCCGCAATAATGCTTTTTCTTGCATTGCTTGCCGCTTGCATTTCAAAGGTGTTGACACGTGACGGTTACGAAAGACGAATTTTAAAGTATACTCTTGCAATAACGAATTACAGCACGCTCGGTTACGTTTTTATAGAGGCTGTGCTCGGGGAAGTGGCATTGACGAATGCGATATTCTTCTGCATTCCCGTGACGGTGTATTCCTATACCGTCGGTTATGCGCTTCTCGTGAATGGCGGAAACTTTTTCCGAAAACTTCTTAATCCCATGACCGTTTCAATAGTGGTAGGCAGTATCTTCGGATTGTGCCGTTTTCCTGTGCCGAATATTGCCACCGCGGTTCTCTCTGAATTGTCTGCTTGCACAGGTCCTGCCGCATTGTTATTTATCGGGCTCGTGCTTTCCACGTTTTCAATACGTGACGTACTACCCGATATGAAGACCGTGATAGCGGTCAGTTGCAGATTGTTATTTATTCCGCTTGTAATATACGGAATTTGTCTTGCACTTGACAGAATGTTCACACTTCCGTCGGCGGTATTTCCTACCGCGGTCATAGTTAATTTTCTTCCCTGCGGTATGAACTCCATCACGTTCCCCGCTATGTACGGCGAGGATTGCAGGGTAGGCGCTCGTCTTGTACTCTTGTCGAGTCTCGCTTGTATAGTAACTATTCCGCTATGGGCGTGGGTATTAGGTCTGTAATTATGATATAAGGAGAAAAGAAATGTTAACGTTAATAAAAAACGCAAAGGTTATAACTCCCGATTTTGACGGATTTTGTGAAAAAGACGTTTACGTCGACGGTGACCGTATAGTAGAGTCGCAAGACAAAACTCCCGACAAAGTAATAGACGCAAACGGAAAATATTTACTCCCCGGATTTATCGACCTTCATATCCACGGCGGTATAATGGCAAACTTCAGCAGTACGGAAAATCCTCTCCCCGCGCTTGAATTTAACGTGCGAAAGGGTGTAACGAGCGTACTCGCCACAATGGGAGTGAACAAATTTGAAAATCTTTTGGAATATGCGAAGAATATCGCATATTACGTAAAAAATCCAACAAGCGGCGCAAATATCGTCGGTATACACTTCGAAGGTCCTTTTCTTTCAAATGAAAAGAAAGGCGCAATGCACAGTCCCGATATTGACGCAACGCTTGAAAACTTTCATAAACTCGTTGAAGCAGGAGAGGGCTGCGTCCGTTTGATGACGATAGCGCCCGAGAGGGAAAATGCTCTCGAAATCATAAAAGAAGGTAAAAAACGCGGAATCCGTATGTCAATAGGTCACACAATGGCGACCTACGAGCAGGCAATGGCGGCAGTTGAAGCAGGCGCAACGGGCGCAACTCACACATTCAACGCAATGCGTTCACTCCTTCACCGTGACCCCGGTGTGCTTGGTGCGGTGCTCACAGAGCCGTCCGTATCGTGCGAGGTAATTTGCGACTTCGTGCATCTTTCGCCCGCTATAGTGAAACTCATCTACGCATCAAAGGGCGAGGACGGAATGATACTCATAAGTGACTCAGGACCGCAGACGGGAATGCCCGACGGACAGTACGTTTTCTCGGGAAAACTGAAAACCAATAAAAACGGGATGTGCACGATAGACGGTGGAAAAACCATTTCAGGAAGCCTTATGACAATGGGCGACAGCGCGAAAAATCTTATTTCCATCGGAATACCGCTCAACGTAATTTCAAAAATGGGCGCTCGCAATCCTGCAAAGGCGATAGGCATCTACGACGAGGTAGGAAGCATAGAAGCAGGCAAGCGCGCCGATATTATCATCGTTGACGAGTTTTTCAATCTCGACACGGTAATAGTACGTGGCGAAGAAGTGGAAATGTAAACAAATATATACAAAACGGTTGTCTCGTAGCATCAATGCCGACTGCAGCCGTAATAAAAAATCAAGGTCATTTGAGTGATGACCTTGATTTTTTTGTATATATGTACGTAATTAAGAGAGTTGTTGCTCCGCAACGAGAATACTGACGCCGCCCAAAATCGCCTTGCCGTCGGAAATTTCGGTGTTCTGATTTATCAGAACTTTTGAGTTGTTTAGCAATTCGCAGACGTAAGAGTTGTCCGAAGGATTTATAGCAACCAATACCCGTTTATCGTCTGAAAAACGTTCAAATACAAAGGGATAGCCCGCATTCTTGATTTCAAATCCGCCATCCGCCCAAAGCGCAGGATTTCCTCTGTGAAGTTTTACAAGCGTTTTTACGAATGAAAGAAGTGAATTTTCATCACCTTGTTGCTTTTCCACCGTTGGTGCGTTTTCTCTTTCATCTGTCGGCAGATACGGAGAATCACTTGTTGAAAATCCGCAATTTTTTTCATTGCTCCATTGCATAGGAGTACGTGCACCCGTGCGTCTGTATCCACCTTCCTTTGACGTCAAACTCGGAAAATAGTCAATTCCTATCTCATCGCCATAGTAAACAAAGGGAACCCCCGGCATCGTGAACAAGAACGTCATTGCTGCTTTTATCTCTTCAGTGCTTCTTTGATACGCAAGGCGCGGTATGTCGTGATTTCCTGTTATGTGACCTATATAACCTTGTCCCTTTGTGTTCTCGTAGTCGTATATAAATCGTTTGAGATATTCGTTTATATCGCCTTTTCCGTCACGATTGAAGTAACTGTGTCCGAGTTTATCGTCGGTTACATTTCTGCCTTTTTCATATCTGAAAAGTGAGGTGTACGCCTTGTTGTGTGCGTGTAATAAGAAGTCAAGGTGAAAACCTGTACTTATGGCATCGGCGGGTGAACCCCACTCGGATATCAAAAGGCATTCGCTGTTCTTTTCTTCCATAAAAGCGCGTATTTCGTGCCACAATTTTTTGGTGAAGCGTCCGTCTGTGTCCCCCTTTATCAGCGATTGCGCCATATCAACGCGGAAAGCGTCAGTACCTAAATCCATCCAGAAGGAAATTATTCTTTTCAGTTCTTCTTTGGTCGCAATGCAGTCAGGATGGTCAACGGGCAGTTGCCAAGGCTTATCCTTATCAGGATGCGCATAACCGTAATTAAGCGACGGTTGACTCCAAAAAAAATTGGGTATGTAGTTTCCGTTTCGTTCGCCGTAGCCTATTATTCCTTCGCTCTGCTCGAAGGTATCGTTTGTCCATATATATCGGTTGGTATACTCGTTTTTCTCTGCTTTTGCGGACTCCTTGAAGTGTGGATGGTCAATGGACGTATGCCCTGCGACTAGATCAAATATGATTTTCATTCCGAGCAAATGCGCCTTTTGACACAATTCTCGGTAGTCGTCAAGCGTGCCGTATCTTTTATCTACTCCGTAGAAATCCGTCACGTCATAGCCTCCGTCGCGGAAGGCACTCGGATTTATCGGATTTAGCCATATCGCATTGAATCCGAGACCTTGTATATAGTCCAATTTTTCTATAATTCCGCGGAGGTCGCCTATGCCATCGCCGTTTGTATCATAAAAGGATTGTGGATATATTTCATATACAACCGCATCGTTTAACCAATTTCTACCCATTTGAAATTCCTCATTTTGTAAATTAAGTCTTATCTACGTATTGCAGACTTACTCCGCCGAGTAATCCTGACGGAGCAAGTTGCAGACGTCTTGAAAATCTGTCAAGGTCGGTCGCCCGTAGCCTGTCGGGGTCTTTTTCCACCGATTTATCAAGCACTCTCACCTTTTGCGAAAGGGTGTTTGAGACAGTGACCTTGCAGAGATTTTCTCCGTCACGAACGGCATCCGTTATATCAAATATATACGGTCTTGTGATACGTATTCCGCAATTTATTCCGTTTATCTCCAACTCGGCATTTTGTCCTACGCTTCCCAAATCAAGAAGAATATGGCGTGCGCCCGTTTTTGCTTCAAAATTGAAAGTGTATCTCATCTTTCCGGAAAAGTCAGGCTTGAAGTCGGGAGAATTTATGTTGAAGAAATGGTCAAAACTTCCTTCTGATACAAAGTTTGAAAGGTCGTCGCACTCTGCAAGCGCAAGTTCGTATTTCGGAGACAGTTCCACCTCGCTTGAAATTTTATACTCGTCCTCAAATCCGCATCGGTCGCCGAATATTACAATCTCCGATTGATTGGGCAAGAGCGATACGTTGTATTTTCCTCCTTCACAAATTCCGCTTGTATAACGCTCGTTTAACAGATCTATCCTTGCGTATTCGCCGCTTGCTTGAAGTGTGACGGTGGTATCTGCCGATTTTGCATAATCCTCGTTTACAAACATAAAGATGTCCTGTCCATCTCTTTGACAGTGGTATATACGAAGAGCGGGAAAGCCTTCCTCTACTGTCACGTCGGTCATTCCTTTTTGACGCATGATTTGCGGTATGTCGGTTGCTTCTGCACACAAAGCGTCAAAACTTGCGTTTTCGGGAAGAGATTTTTCAAATATAAGAGTGAGCCCCTCTTTCTTCAAGTGCTCAAGCACCGTAAGCATAACTGCAGGGAAGTGGTCGGCATAAGGGATGACAAGGGCATCAAAGCATTCGTCTGAAATCTTCAAACGTCCGTTTTCAACTACTGCTCCCTGTAGCATATCGAGTGAAACAATATCAAAGTCAATATGCGCGTCGTAAAGCGCCTTTGCTACGGGTTGCATATTGTGAGCGTTCATAAAGCGGCTCGCCCACTCGTTTTCCACGTGATAGAGGATAGCCGCGTTTGCTACGTGCTTTGTGTCCGTCAAAAGATGAGACGCGCGGTTTGCATATGACATAAGTGCCGAAAATCCCTCAAAACTCGGATCCTTTCCCTCTATACCAAAGTGGGGAGGGCAGTCGTGGTCGGGGAATTTTGAGCCAAATGCGTGAGGAACGAAATAGTTGATGCCGCGAACCAAAAGAAAATCTATGAGGTATTTCATAAGCGGAGTGTCCTCGCCGTATCCGTATGCGCCGAACACCTCGCACATAGCACGTCCCTTCATATGAGGCGTAAGATGAGCAAGAGAAGCGCCGAGTTTGGCTAAAATATAATGATAAAACGTTCCGTCGCTCACGCCCTGGGCGGTCGTGCTCGTATGGACGTAATCGTGCATTCCCGGCATAACCTGATGAAGAACTATGTCGATTCCGCTCATATCCTGCCATTCAAGCGCTCTCATATAATGCCCTACACCCGAGCGCATATGGCAGTTTTCGTCCTCTATTATGTGTCCTATATATTCTACGCCGTGAGCATGACACCAGTCGGAAAGTTGTTTCGTAAAGCACTCGCTGTAAAGACGGGTAATGGCATCCATATATGCAAAACGAATTTCACTTTGCCTGTCTCCATTTTCTCCATCCTCATACCAAAGCAAATTGAGATGCGGCAATGGATCAAAACCAAGATGCTCTTCCATCATTTTTCGCACTTTATCATTCCACGGAAGCGCCAAACTATGCTTGCCTATTCTCGCTTCATAAAATCCGAAATCAAATCGTTGATGTCCGTACACTTGATTTCCGAATTCGGGCTCGTCGGAGAAAAATCCCGCGAACGTGTCCCCGAAATATTCCTTATAATGTTCATAGTGGCTCTCGTATACTGCGTCAATTAAAACACGTACGGAATCGGGGTTTATCACGTCAATATATTCGCTTTTTCCGCCTATTCTTGAGCGGTAGTAAAAGAATATTCGCCAAACGCCCTCCGGTATGTCCCAAGTAAGATAAGTGCCGTTTACGTTTTTCGTGACGTCAATAGGCTCGTATTGGCAAGTTTCAAGGGTGTCTGCGTTTCTTTTATATGCATAAGCGCCGATAAGAATATTCCAATCGCTTTCAGAGTTGACTATCACAGAAATCGAAGAAGCGGGTCCTACTACGTCAATATGATGCTCGATGAGTTCCCATTGGCGCAATTCGGGATATTTTTTAGCGATCATTCCGGCCGCGTGACCTGTGGGAAACCTGTCGTCGTCAAGCAACCATACCTTCATGTCACGTTTTTTCGCTTCTGTAAGAATTATTCCGAAATCACGCCACCAGGATTCACCGCAAAAGTCGGGGTGTGGACGGGATTCAACACACATAGCGCGGCATCCGCTTTTGTATATTGTTTCTATTTGTTCGGGAATGAGATGAGTGTGGTCGCCCCTCTGCCAAAAGAAAGGCAGCAGATAATTCTCTTCCTTTCCGTTAATAACGTCGTGTAGTTTTTTGTCCATTTTAATAGGTCCTTCGTTCTTTATGCGTCATTGTATTTTTATGATATTACTATTGTAGCATATAATACCAATAAAGTAAATGCGTAAGATGAGAATTTTTTAAACTCCATACCGAAAAACACCCGAGAATGCGGGTGTTTTTTTGGAATGTAATTTCGTTGATTATAAACTACAGTTGTCAATTTCCACCGTACGTGGTGAGCGTGCTTTCAAGTGCCCCCTGAACTGCTCCGTATTGCGCTTCCCAGTCGGATGCGAACGTGTTCGTTGCCGCATTGAACGAGTTTCTCATAAGAACGCCACACGTGTTCATTCCTACGCTCTTTGCGAAATAATTGTCGTAAAGGAAGGATTTTGGTGAGCAGAGTCCCGTTCTTACAAGCTCAAGCATAGCCACCTGCTCGGGAGTAGATGAAAGCTTATATTTGAGCGATACGTCGTAATATTCGTGAATGAGCGAGCCCTTGCCTGTATTGGATTCCTCTGTCGCCATCTGCAAAAATGCAGAGCACGCGGTGAATTTGTCGGAGTTGTAGGCGATGCCGCCGACGTTTGCGTTGTCGGATATGAGTGCGCCGTATTTCACTTCCTTGTTATACTTCGGGTAGGGGATGAGAGCGACGTTATCATCCATACTTTGCAAATATGCGCCCTCCATCATAAGAACGGGAGCGTCAAGCGTGAAGAGCGATTTTCCGGCAATGAATACATCGTATGCGTTGTACCCCTTATAGTTTCCGCCATTCTTTCTCCAACTATCGTGATTGCCCATCTCTACCAGCTTATCAACAAAGTTGTGCATATCGGTTATGTCTTCTACGTACCGAATTTGTTCGGCTTCATTCTTCTCAAAAACGTCAAGTCCGGATGTCGCAAGCAGGGTTCTGAAAGCCCACGAAATGTCGTAAACAATGCCGAAGGTATCCTCGTCGTCGTACTGACCAATTACACCCGTGTCTATAAACGCCATATCTGCGCATCTCATCATTTCATCGTATGTCCATTCGCCCGCCTTTACAAGATCAAAGAGGGATTCACTTCCACCCTCGCCTGCAAAAATCTCGTTGTACATATCCATATTTACGAGAACGGTATATGAATAGCGAAGCATATCAATGAAATAGTCGCCGCCTAGCATGTATATCTCTGACTCATCAAGGGTGTTTTCGTACATAAAGTCGCTATACCAGCTATTATGTGAAAAGTCAAAATGGTTTTCATACTCCGTTGAAAGCGCGTTGTAAAGCATGCCCTTTATTCCCGCACGTACCATTCCGTAGCTCATAGTGGATATTATATCGGGAGAGTTCTCAAGGTCGGCGAGCACGTAGTTTTCAATTACCGTAAGCGTGCTATCAGGATTTGAGTCGTACGTATATGTCTGGTACTCAACGTCAAGTCCGAGCGCTGACTCTACCTTATGATTTCTGTCGTATACCGCATTTTGCACTGAGTCCGTTGTGTATGCGTCGGGGCCCTGCATATATTTGACCGAATTGGTAGCCCCTGCCTTGACAACTACCATAGGCTCATAGTCGGAAAGACTTATAATAATGCTTTCTCCGTTAAAGCTTACGTCCTCCCACTTGGAGTCTGCTTTCTCTTCGGAGGCGGTCGTTGTGTCGGGTGTGCCGCTCGGGGTATTTCCGCCGCAGGATGTAAGCGAAAGTGTAAACATAACAATTACCAAAAGCATGGAAAGTATCTTTGTTTTCATTGTTTTTCTCCTTGGTTTTCAATATTGTTTATTCATTATAGTAAGAATCCGTTTTCCTTGTGATTTCATAATATCACAATTTTATATTAAAATCTTAACAAAAATGATTTATTTTACTATCAATCTGTGATATAATAACTAAAAGAAGATAACAAAGGCGAGGTAGTCTTATGATAGAAAATCAAGAATATTCCTATTACGAATATTTCAGAAAAAGAGAATTCCATATGACTAAGGAAAGCATTGACTATCCTCTTCACTTCCATTCAAATATAGAGCTGTGTGTTGTTCTTTCGGGATACCGCGACCTTACAGTCGGAAAAAGAAAAATACGCGCCGTCGCGCCGAGTGTAACCGTAATAGACAGCTTTTCCGTGCATTCCTACGGAATGGGAGAGGGAGAGCATTGCACGATGATATTTCCTTGTGAAATGGTTGCGGAGTTCAACAAGATGAGAAATGGGAAATCCTTTTCCGATGTATACGTGGAAAACGAAGCACTTGCAAATCACGTTATGTATATAGTAGACAATTTTTTGGAAGGTGAATATAGATTTTACCAAAGGTCGTGCGCTGCAAATATGATAATGTCTCTTATTATAAAATATTTGCCGCTTGTTGAAGGGGTAATCACTAGCGACCGTGACTTGATAAACAGAATTTTGGCGTATACGCAAGAAAATTATAAAGAAAACATATCCCTTGAATCTGCCGCTGCTACACTCGGATACGCAAGAGAGCATCTATCGAGAGTTTTTCATAAATACGTGAATGAAAATTACCCGAGTTACGTGAACCGCCTGCGATACGAGCACGTTTGCAACCACGAGGGAAACGGTGAAAACCTGATGAAACTCATTTTTGATGCAGGATTCCAGAGTGTGCAGACCTATTACCGCGCGAAAAGGCAGTTTTCCCGAAAATAAAATACTGTTCGCAAAATTACATAAAGAACGCACCATAGCTAAGGAAGGTTATGGAAACTATCTGCAAACAAAAATCAAGGCCACAATAACGTGACCTTGATTTTTGTTTGCTTTAAATAGGAAAATTATATTTGAGGATTACTTAAATTTTACTATACGAACTTTTACCAAATAAACGGTATAAGTCTGTATTTTACCTTTTGGGTATATTCTTTGTAGCCTTCAAGACCCGAAAGCAGTACCTTTTCTTCGTTTTTTATCCTTATGACAATCACCGCAACATACGGCAAAAAGCAAAGCACCGAATAAAAAGAGCCAAGCACGAGTGGGATAGAGAGAAAGAGCCATATCGTCGCCGAGTACATAGGATGACGGACAATAGAGTATAGCCCTGTGTCGACGACCTTTTGCCCCTCTTGCACTTCAACTGTGCGCGAAAGGTATGCGTTCTCTCTCATTACCTCTGCATAGAGTGCGTAGGATACAAGCAGTACAACAGAAGCAATAACCACAACGCACAAAGGCACGTGCGACCACGAAAAACGGAAATCAAGTCCCGCAATTAAAAAACCGACTAAAAACAACACTCCCGAAATAGCAACAACGCCCTTTTGGGTGTTTTCTTTTTCCTTTGCACTTATTCTTTTCTTGAGAAGTGACGGCGAAAAGAAAAAGAGAAAAACACCGAGCAAAGCCATAGGAATGAACAATAGTCCTATAAATAGCCAACCGTTTGGAAAATTGAACGTGCCTGCAGGTAAAAATACAAGCGCGAAAACAAATAAAAGTCCAAACAAAAATTTAATAAGTGCTTGAATTAATAATTTCATTTCGTTGCCGTTATATCCTCTCAGAGTTTTTCTATTTTGAACTTAACCTTTATCTTGTGAGTTTTTTTCTTGTCCGTGTTGAATTCAATATGATATTGAGGGGGCATAACCGCCTTTTGCGCATGAGTTATTCCCGCATTTAAGTCTACGTCAAACTTGTCGCTTATGCGTATATTTTCGTTGAGACCTTCTATTTTTTCTATTGTGAGTTTTATTCCGTTACGCAAGACGGTGACGCATCCGTTTTCTTCTTTCGGCAAGGAAAGCGTGTGAAGCATCCAGTCGAGTTTCATTTCGTCATTTGAGGTAAGTTCATCTTCGACTGTAAGCGTCTTTTCTTTTGTATCCATAGTGAAACTGCGTGTCCAACTGTCAACGTTTTCGTATGCGTTGTCAAGATTGAGTTTCGCCGTGAAAATTTCACCGTCCTGACGGCAGTATACAATCTCTCCCGTAGGCTTTTCGCTAAAATGCGGTTGACCTTCGCCGTTTACAACTATCGTGTTGTGGGCGCGTGTGGAATTCGTCCATTCTTTGTGATGACGAGTGCCCCAACCCCAGCCGAAATATCCCGAGGGCGAAATGAGAGAAGTACCCTCGTAAAACAGAGCAAACGAGCCCTGGTCGGAGTGCGAATGACTTCCCGATGCGAATCGGCTTGCCCTCGCCATAACTGCCATACAGTCCTCTTTTTCAAAGGTACTGCGCATACTTAAATATCCCGTCTTGTCAAAGCCGTGGGCAAGTGTCGCTTCTTTCGTTACGTGCTTTGTCGGCTTGTTCTGTTTTGGCAGGAATACGTCAAGCAGATGCAGTTTGAATATTTCGGGAGACTCTATTGCCTTTTCCTTTTCTCTCGCTATTTCAGGGCCAAACTTCTCCGCATAAACGCGGAAAGGATTTTGTGCGAAAAAACCGGGCCATTCCTCGTCCTCGCTATGACACCAATATCCGTCGCCAAACGGATGATTTTCGAAATTCTTGTCGGCAAAGTGCAAAAAGAAATTACTGAGATTTTGGTAAAAAGGACGGTCAAGATAACTTTTGTTTGTGTATCTCTCGACGGCACAGAAGTAGGGCAGATACCACTTCGTGTAACTAGACGCATAAAATACGCCCTCGCCCCATCCGCCGTCCTCGCTTCCAAAGTGAGGGAAAAGCCCTCCGTAAATGTCGGAAACAATATTAAGATATTTGAGAAGTGTACTTTCGTCCTCGTAGCCCTTTAGCATTATTGCCAACATACCGAGGTATGCGGGCACTCTGCCCGAGTGGGAGTTGCCGGGTTTCCCTTCGTAGTCGCCGTTATATATTTTGTCGTATGACTGACTTGCAACCAACGCAATGGTACTAAGCACCGCCTTTCTTTCTTCTTCTGTCAAAAGGTCAAAGAGCAGGTCGTATGCAATAGCGATAGTCCTCGTTACACTTAAACCCGCCTCATCGCTACTCTTGCCGTTTATGGCAAGACCGTCTACTCTATGGTCCCAACGCGCAATTGCAAGCAGAGACTGTTTTCCGCATTCGCCTGCCTCTTTGTCACCGAGAAGAGCCCAACCGAGCGCAAGCGCAATAAGGTTTCTGTCCAGATACTCGCGTGCGTAGTTAGAGTAGAGACGCAGTTTGAGATGTACGTATCCCGTGTCTCCAAGGTCAAAAGACGGGTCATACGGCGGAAGCGGAATTCCGTTTTCTATCGCCAAAGCAATATTGCGCTTTAGTACCTCTATATCTTTTTCGTGATTTTTTATTATTTCGGGAATATCCTCACGGAAAAAGAGTGTGCGCGGATGTACGCTATCATCTACTGCATCGTAGATTTCTTTACCCGTCGGGCGTATAAACACAACCGCGTTTTCCGCTACCGTGAAAGTCTTTTCGCCGTTTTCCGCATCACCGCAGAAAACGTTCCATTTGTATTTTCCGGCAGGCAAAACGTCGGGGGGGCAAAAATAGTTTTTCTTTGAATAATACTCGCGGAAAAATCCGTTTTCGCCCTCTATTTTTACCGTGTATTCCTTGTCTTTATCGTCATCGTCTTTGAGCCATACAAGACATGGCGGAGTTTCAAGCACGACTTCGTTGTCTTTCGGGTGAGGGAAAATTTCTATTTGGTTGTTTCTTTCTTGCCTAAACTGCTTCATTTTCCTTCGTGCTCCTTTTTTGCCTTCTTTGAATACCAGATATACTCGCCTGTTTCGGGGTTAATCTCGCCCACCTGACGCGCAGGAATACCTGCCATAATAGCAAAATCGGGAGTGCTCTTGGTTACTACCGCACCTGCGCAGACAAGATTTCCGCGTCCGAGTTTGACCCCTGACGTAACACTCACCGCGTGAGCGAGCCAACTGCCCTCGCCTATAACTATGCTTACGTCCTTGTCTGCGTTGTTGCGGAGTCTGTTGAATGCCTTTGTCTCGGGGTCAAACTTGTGGTCGCCTGCCGTTACCGAGCAATGAGGACCTATAAGCACGTTATCGCCTATCGTGACGTCACCGTTTACATAGCAATGAAAAGAGAAAAGCACGTTTTTGCCTATCTTTGTCGGGTCAACGACCGAAACGCACGCCCCGACAGAAAGTTTGATATTTTTCTCAAAACCGAACATCTTCGCTCTTTTGAGATTGTATTCCTGATTGTGACAGTCGTGACAGAATTTCGCGTATTTTTCGAATTCCTCGTCGCTTATTTCAATTTCCTTTATGTAATCTCTTGCCGTCATAGTAAAAATCCTCACTACTTTATATTCGTTTTACGGTGTGTTTGCAAATAGTTCTCTTATTGATTTATCCATAAGATACACCGTAATTATTTCGTTACTTTGATGGTATCACAATATTTTGCAAATGTCAACCGAGGAACAATGCGGAAAATATATTTTATTGCCAATTTTACTCAATAGAATGCAGAAAAAGAGAAAAATCCTCGAAAAATCAATGAAAAATATGCGAATAGAGATGCATTACAGCCCTGTCGTCAAAACGAAAATATATGAACGTTATCGCTTGAAATATTCGTTTGCTTGTGATATAATTACTTTGGTAAACAAAATACGCTAAAAGGAGTGCAAAAAGGAGCGAAAATGTCAAAGTATTTAAAGTGTACTACAAACAAATCTCCCATGTCGTATAAATGCGGAGAAAAGATGATTTTCAAAATAGAAGCGAAAAACAATTGCCAGAAAGAACAGTACGGATATATCAAATGGAAACTTGAGACAGACGACGGCAAAAAAGAAGAAGGACTTTTCAAGTTTGACAACTTCAAGCCGCTTTTCTTGGAAACTTCGCTTTCTCGCCCCGGATTTGCTCATCTTTCTGCCACCGTATACAACAAGGACGCCGCAGTAGATGCCGCCTTTGACACACTTGACGCAGGTGCAGGCGCAGAGGTTGAAAAACTCGAATATTTAGACACAATCCCCGAAGACTTCGATAAGTATTGGGCAGATATAGAGGAAATGGTTGCAAAACATACGCCGGAAGTTGTCTACGAGCGCGAAATAACCGAAAACGTGCCGAAAGGCTTCCGCGTATACGATATTCGCGTGAGTGTGCCCTGCGAGGGAAGAGCCGCGTCGGGTATAATCTCATTCCCCGAAAAAGAGGGAAAATATCCCATCTGCGTTGCATATCAGGGGTATTCCGTTGTCGGCTCGTCAGTTGACTGCCGCGAAAATACCATAACGTTTAGAATAAATGCACACGGTATAGAAAACGATATAAGCGGAATAGAAGCACAACTTAGATACCCCGAACTTAATTATTACGGCTTTGACAGAAACGATAATTCTTCCAATATGACAACCTATTGGAGAAATATGATGATACGCGACCTTGTCGCCCTTAAATATGCGAAAACCCATCCTATGTGGGACGGCAAGGGCATCACCGCAACAGGCGGAAGTCAGGGCGCATTGCAGGCGACCACAGTAGCCGCGCATGACCGTGACGTTACCTTCCTTGATATACAAATTCCGTGGTTCTGCAATCTGAAAGCGGAAAAGAACGGCTATCTCGGCGGTTGGCGTCCGCAACCCGATGAGGGCGTGCGCTATTTCGACACCGTAGCGCAAGCGACGAGAGTAAAATGCCCCGTTTTTATAAGTATGAGACTCGGCGACTACGTTTGCCCGCCCTCTACTACGACAACGCTTTATAACAGTTTCAAAGGAATAAAAGCGCTCGACGCAATTCAGTCGGGAACTCACCCATACGCACCGCCCGAACCCGAAACCGTAAGATTGCGTTACGATCCCGCGAACCCGACAGGAGAATTCAAACTCGGTAAATACCGCCACTACAAAGGCGGAGAATACGAAGTTGTCTCCCTTGCCACAGATAGCGAAAACCTCGAAGATACCGTAATCTACAAATCCGCAAAAGACGGCAGAATTTGGGTGCGCCCCCGTTGGATGTTCGAAGAATACGTGAACATAAACGGCATCGCAACAAAGAGATTTGAATACGTAGGCTAAAGAATATAAAAAATCCCATCGCTTAAAATTGAAGCGATGGGATTTTAATTTTAGTTCTGTCCGAAACTTGTAAGAGTTGTGTCAAGTGCACTCTGTACTGCAGTTATCTGTGACTGCCAGTCTGATGCAAAACTGTTGGTGTTTGCGATGAGCGAAGCGTTTACAAGACTTCCGAAAGTCTTCATGCCAACACTCTTTGCAAAGTAGTTATCGTAAAGGAGTATCTTAGGTGCGCAGAGACCGTCACGGATATATTCAAGCATAGTAACCTGCTCGGGTGTGTTCGAGAGTTTATACTTGAGAGTTACGTCGAAATATTCGTAGATAAGCGTTTCTTTACCGCCGTTTGAGAGTTCCGTTGCCATCTGCAAATATGCAGAGCATTCCGTGAACTTGTCAGAACTGTAAAGTATACAACCGACGTTACCGTTGTCGGAAATGAGCGCGCCGTATTCAGTGTCGGGATTATATTTGGGGTAGGGAAGAAGCGCTACCTTGTCGTCCATATTCTGAATGGTAGAACCTTCAAGCGACAAAACGGGAGCGTCAAATGAGAACAATACCTTACCTTCAGTGAAGGTCTGCATGAACGGAACTCTCGGAAGCATTCCGTTTGCCATATTAAGATAGAAACCTTGGCTTGTTACAAGGTTGAGCATATCGTCTACGTAGTTGTGTATTGCGGTTGTGTCGGTCACGTACTGCAATACGCCGTCTGCATTTGTCTCAAAGAGGTCGAGTCCCGAGGTCGCAAAGGTTGAACGAACAAGCCAGTTCGGGTCGTTTATCGCGCCGAGTGTGTCGCTTGCTTCCAACTTGCCTATTTCGCCTTCATCAACGTATGCTCTCTCAATGTATCTGGTGAGTTCGTCATAATTCCACTCACCGTCTTCTATCATTTCAAAAAGTGTTGCGCTTCCACCTTCTGCCGCGAACAAATCGTCGTACATATCAAGATTTACAAGCATACCGTAGCCGTATCTGAGAACGTCTATGAAATAGTCGCCTGCAAGAATGTAAATCTTCTTATCGTCAAGGGTGTTCTCATACATAAAGTCGGAGTACCAGCCCTCTGCCGAGAGGTCGAAGTAGTTTTCTTTATTCGTTGAAAGTGCGTTGTAGAGAAGGCCCTTAATACCTGCTCTTACTACACCGTAACTCATCGTGTTTACAACGTCGGGTGAGTCGTCAAGGTCTGCAAGTACGAAAGTTTCAATTACTGTGAGCGTGTTGTCGGGGTCGTTGCTATACAAGTCGCACGCCTGATACTCGGCGTTAATTCCGAGTGCGGTTTCGAGTTCATAGTTTCTGTCGAAAACTGCATTGAGAACGGAGTCTGTCGTGTAGTCATCAACACCTGCTATGTATTTTATGGAGTTCGTTGCACCCGCTTCTACTACGAATGCAGGCTCGTAACTTGAGAGACTTATGATAATTGTCTCACCGCCGAAGTTGACGCCTTCCCACTTTGACGCTGCGTCTTCGCTGCCGTTTGTGGTAACACTTGGATCTTCTGTTACGTCAGGTTTTTTCCCACCGCAAGACACAAGCGAAAGCGTGAGCATTGCGATAACGAGAAAGATTGCTAAAATGCGTGTTTTCATTATGAAAAAACTCCTTTGCTGATTTTATATGTTTACTATTCAATTATGACACATAAAGCCTATAAATTCAATCAATAACCTTGCCAACTTTAAAAGAAAAATGTCAATATAGGAAATGTAGCGCAAAAAGAAATAAACCACCGCCGAAATCTGCATAAAAATAACGTCCAAAAATTCTTTTGCGGTGAAATTTTTGGACGTTTGTTTGACATCGTATTGAGAAAGTCAGCGGTTGCTATCGAAAAAGTTGAATTTTTTAGCCGCTTTCCAGAATCCGTTGTAGGATTTATATCCCACGTATTGCGATATTTCCGAAA
>JAZOLR010000010.1:0-7819 GCA_045653255.1 Eubacteriales bacterium
GCAGCGTCTGCAACGATAGGTGACTTGTCAAGTGTTCTCACAAGCGCTTTCGCAGTTGTCTTGAGCGCGCCTGCTTCACCGTTTGCCGTGAATGCGTGCTCGTATTCACTTGTGGGAGTAAATCCGGCGAACGAGAACAACGAGTTTACTGCGTTTCTGTCCGCTTGTGTCACTCCGTCAGATGCAAGACGGGAAAGCATCGAACTTATAGCGCTTGAGAATGTGCTAACTCTTTCTTCGGGCAATCCGAACAACATAATCAAGTCATCGTTTACCACTACCGCAAGAACGCTTGCAAGAGTAGTATCAATATTTCCTATCATCAAACCGAGGATTTCCTTCTTTTCTTCCGCTGTGCCCTCCTGAAGTGCCTGAACGTAAGAGAATACCTTACCTGCGGAACTAAACATATCTTCATAAGACGTTAAAGGAGATGCAGGCGTTGCAGGATTAGCAGTTGTTACGGGGACGGTCGTTGTCGCAGGAGTAACTGTTGTAGTAACAGCAGTCGTAACTGCGGGTTCAACTTCTTCTGCAGGGCTGGCAGTTGTTACAGGCGCGACGGTTGCGGGTTTCGCCGTTGTCACGGGTGCAGCCGTAGTAGTAACTGCAGGAGTGTCGGGAGTCTCTTCGGGTTTCGTTTCTTCCTGCTTCGTGAGCGCGATAAGTCCGTCTGCTATATCAATGATAGTAGCGGTAGGGATAGTGGGAAGAGCCTGCTCTTTAACTGTAAGAAGCGCGCCCTTTACAATATTGTCGGAAATTACTTCCATTTCCTCCGAAATATCTGCGATACCGTCAAGAATTCCACCTATGGAAGTAGCAACTTTTTCGAGGTCAAGGTTTGAAAAGTCGGTAGTAGCAACAACTTCCGCTGCCTTTGCAACAACTTCGCCTATCTTTTCGTAGGTCTCTTCGTCTGCATCGTCACCTGACCAAATCATTTCTTCCTGAACGGGAATACGCGTGGAAAGTTTGTGTGAGCCGTCGTCTTTCTTTTCGTCTTTCTTGTAGAGGTTGGGCTCTTGTCTTGTTTCCTTGTGCTTTTCTTCGGACTTCTTATATACTTCTTTTGTCTTTTCGTCAAGCATATCGTCGCCGAGGTCATCTGCTTTAACGCCCTTTGCGAGTTGCGCCGCAAGTTGTGCACCGGTTACCTTGCCTTTTGCAACGGTAACGGAATTTTTGTCTGCGGTAAGGATAACGCCGTCGTATGCGTCGGTTGCGGTATTTTCAAGATTATCCGCGTTGGCAAACATAATACGCACGCCGTCGAGAGTCTCTTCTTCCTCGCCTGTATAAATAATTGCTCTTATAACGTTTGCAGGCACGGGCACGGAAGTAATATCAGTCGCGTCTGAATTGATATATTCTGCGTAAATGTCAAAGAAAGACTGCACGTCTGCTTCCGTAATGTTTTCAAGACCTGCAAAGTCGTAAGCAAGACCGATAGAAATTGCATCTATTTCGTTTTCGGGAATGTCGAGCGCGTATTCCTTTGAAATAGAGTTAAACTTATTTGTAAGTTCGTCTGCCATTTCCTCAAATTCGAGGTCAGAGCAATCGTTTATCGCCGTTGCAAGAGAAGCGATAAACTGCGCGTTTACGTCCGCGTTCGTCTCGGGAATACCGAGAGAGGAATATACAATGCTGAGACCTATATTCGTTATCGTAGGAACAAGGTGCTTCATTCTCGGGTTTGCGCCGAGGGTTGCTGTCAATTGTTTTACAGTGTCGGAATTAGAGAAAATTGCAATAAGTTCATCGGTATTATCTATATTTGCGAGAATTTTCTTTTCTATAGTAACAGAGAAAAGAGTTCCGAGAGTGTCTATGTCAACTTCGATATTGCCTTTGTCTGATGTGGTAAATACAACAAGAATATCGTCAAGAAGCGGGTCAAACTGCTCGCCTATCGAGGGTTTTGCAATCCCTGCGAACTCTTCTCCGTTAACCCAAGCGTTAGACGCGCTTGAAAGAAGTTCGGGGAGAATATTAGAAAGGAATGTTGACTGCGTAATAGCGCCTTTTACTGTTTCTATGGCAGAAATCTGACTTTCGCCGTATTCGGTCACGTCTGTGTAAACGAACTCAAGAGCCGCCAAGCCCGCATCTGAAATAACGCCAATTTCGCTTTCGAGTGTGAACTTTTCACCGTTGAGTTTGCCTGTTGTAAGTCCGCGGAACAAAGCCTTACCACCGAGAGTGTCGACTACCGCAAAAGGCACTGCCTTTGCACTTGTGCCGAGGGCATCAACTGCAACTTCGGGAACACTTTCAAGATATTCGGGAGCGTCGGCTTCCGCTTTTGCCGCAATACTGTCAACAAGTCCTACGTATCCCGATATGGGCGCGTATACCCCTATAATGAGCACGAGCGCAACGATAACGCCCACTGCCGCACCAAGACCGCGGGAAAGCGCCTTTTTCTCAAAGTCGGGAACTTTCTTCAAAACTACGGTAAGTATCTTGTGAACTATAAGCGTCAAAAGTGCCAAAAGTATAAATACTACAAGATAGATAATAGGTGCTGCAAAAACGGCAGAAAGTGCCTCGGGAGCAACTTCGAGAGTGGGACTCGCCGAGAGAATTTCGGCTATCATCGGTTCACTGCTGAAAAGTTCTGCAAGCAAACCCGAAACCACACCGGAAAGTTTTTTTGCAACTGTCTGTGCAACAGGTATTGACACCAAAAGTGCCAAAATCACGGTTACAAGTCTTATAACAGACTTCTTAACCCCTCTTGCCATACAAATAAGTACGGTTGCGATAAGCAAAAGTATCGCAGGTATTGATATAAGTAATGAAATCATAACGTTACCTCCTTAAGATTTCAAAATATAATTCCCCTTATACCAAGTATAGCACCATTTTACTATATAGTCAATAGATAGAAAGAAAGTTTTTAAAGTATGATTAACAAACTATTTCATCTTCGTTCAAATTTTGTCGTTTTTAGTTGATTTTTATTTTATATAGTATTTAGAAGACGAAGATGTGTTTCTACTTCACCACACCGCAACGCGAAAGTGTTTTTGCGTTTTCTTCCTGTTTTGCTCATAAAAAATATGCACCTCCAAAAGTGTCTAACTTTTGGGGTGCATATCAAAACGGGGGATATTTTATAATACGAAGTGCAACACCTATTCCCTAAAAATACCTTATTTATTTTCTATGTATCGGCATAGCCGCTATTGAAGCACGCGACTATGGCGGGGTTTTCGTCTTACAAAAAAAGGAACCTGATGGGCGACAAGCGCCCAAGAGGTTCCTTGTTAATCGGTATTAAATTACCGGATTTGTTAAATTAAGTGTGCTGTATAATTATCAGAAATTATTCAGCAATAGGAGTCGGAGCGGGATGCTCAGCAACGATGTTGTCGATCTGGATTGCGAGAGCCTTTGCAGCAGCCGTGAGTTCTGCAAGAGCATTTTCAGCATACTTGAGATCCTTCCATGTTGCTTTGAACTCATCGTAAAGTTTTGTGATAAGTGCATCATAAGCATCTGCAGTATCAGCCTTAGCATCAGTTGCATAAGCCTCAGCCTCAGCGAGAACTGCAGCCTTACCTACGTAGAAGTCATTCTTAACTTCTGCATCAAGTACAGACTCGAGCCATGCCTGCTTGTAGTACATGTAAGTGCTGGTAGAAGTACCTGCATTCTGCTTAACTGTACCGATCTTTTCGCCGTTAGCAACGATGGTAGCAATAGCATCTGCGTAGTTGAATACGAACTTAGGAGCGTTCTTGGATGTATCGTCATCCTTGTCAGCGAGTTTATCGTCACCGTAGTAAAGAACTGCGTTACCGTCTTCGTATTTAACTGTAATAGTTTCGTCGAGAGTAACAACCTTACCCTTGTCGTCGAATACAGTTACTGCAGCAGTAGGAACTGTACCTGTGTTCTTGCTCTGGAACTTGGAGTTGGTAGTAGCAACTACAACAGTGTAGTCTTCTTTATCCATTGTGAACTCTGCTTCGATTTCATAGAGACCGAAGTTAAGAGCCGCTGTAAGAACGTCAGACTTGAAAGTATCAATCTTGGTAGCGTTCTCAGACTTTGTGATCCAACCCTTGGAAGTATCGGAATACCAAGCGGCACGGTATTCTTCAGCCTTAGCGTCAACTGCCTTCTTGTATGCCGCTTCATCGAAGTCTACGAGAGTCTTGGAAGAACCGCTTCCTTCGTATACTGCATAGTTGTCAGCGTTAACTGCTTCAACTGCCTTGATGTATGTCTTGTCGGGGTTACCAGTTTCAGCGGTAGCGTAAAGAGTTACCTGGTTGCCAGTACCCTTTGTACCGGTGAATACGATGTACTCAAGACCGTATGCAGCGTACTTGGTAGCGTAATCAGCGAGTTTTGTAGAAACAGTTGCAAGTTCTGTGCCAGAAGCGAATCCCTTAGACCATTCGTTAGCGGAAAGTGCAACGTATGCGCCGGAACCAGTGTTGATAGTGTGGTTTCTGATGTTCAAAACCTTGCTATTGAGACCAGCCATTACTACATAGTAGTAAGTATCGCTCAACTGACGGTACATAGATACAACGGTTTCAGCGCTGTAAACTACAGCCTTGCCCTGCTTGTTAACAACTTCTACACCTTCGTTTGCACCGAGGATTTCGAAGAGTTCGTAAATGTTAATTTCGTCATAAACTGCCTTGAGGGAGTTGATGAGGTCGTAAGAATAGATAGTGATTTCAACGGGGTTAAGTTTGTAAACATCGTCCTTTTCGGTGCTGCCTGCAGGATATACAACGTAACCCTTAGCGTCAACAGAACCTGCCCAACCGATGTATGTTTCAACGATAACTGCAGCCTTGTCAAGGAGAGCGCCTACGAGAGCGTCCTTAGCAGCAGCGATTGCGTCGATTGCTTCGAAAGGAAGGAGTTTGTACTTGAGTGACTTGGTGGACCACCCGTACTTAGCGTCTGTATCAGCGATCATACCCATATCTTCAGCGAGGTCGTTGATGTCATCAGCGATATCGATGTCGCCAAGAGCTTCAACAGTGAGGTTTGCAAGGTCAAGTTCCTTGATAGCCTTGTTTATAGCAGCGATCTGATCAAGGTAACCATCCTTGTCTTCGAATGCTGCAAGAGCAGTCTTAAGAGTTGCAACGTTTGCAACAGTGAGGTCTACTTCATCAAGAAGTTCTGCGATAGCAGCGTCGTTGATATCCTTAGCAGCGAAGTCCTTGATAGCCTTGATGCCGTCGAACTTAACAACTGCATCTTCGATACCCTGGTTAACAACCTTGCCATCCTTGGTTACAGTGTAGTACCAAGCGATGAGAGCCTTAACAGCAGCACCATCAACTGCGTAGTCGATGATATTTGCAGATGCATAATCATCAAGAGCGTCCTCGAGAGAACGGTCGTCGATTGCATCGAGCGCTGCGAACCATACGCCGAGAGCATCGATGTAAGCCTTAGCAGCGAGGAATCCCTGGTAGTAGGTAACGTCAGTGTCAACGAGACCCATCATAGCAGCGAAGTTAGCGTCGTCGTACTCAAAACCGTACTTAGCGATCCAAGCCTCGAGTTCAACTGCGATTTCAGCAACGTCTTCATTCCAATCGAAGTAAAGGAATGCGTTTGTAGCGTCAGCAGCGAATGCGTCAACGATTTCAACGAGGTCTGCATAGAACTCATCGAGTTCTTCGTAAGCAGCGAGAAGTTCAGCCGCTCTTGCTTCTGCTTCAGCAAGTTTAGCGGAGAGGTAGTCGCCTTCTTCATCAAGAATGTAAGCAGCGCCTACGAATGCGATGCAGAAGTCAGCGTAGAGGTCGCCAGCACCTTCGTCTTCAACGAAGATCTTGTAATCAGCATAAGCCTCAACTGCAGCTTCAACTGCATCTTCGAGACCTGCGCTATAAACTACGTACTTAACGTCGAGTTCGCCATTGAAGAGAGCGAGAACCTTTGCAGCGATGTTAAGTTCAGCAGCCTGAGCTTCAGCGTAGATGTCAGCGTAGAGAACATCTTCAACTGCATCTTTATCAGCGTCAGCGAGTTCAACACCGGTGTAACGGTAGTACTCAGTAGCGATGAGAGCAACGAGGTCAAGTTCAGCTTCGCCGAATGCGGAGAGAGCCTTGATTTCTGCGTTTACAGCATCCTTTGTTTCCTGAGCAGCGCCAGATGCGAATACGAGATCTGCTTTAGCCGCTTCAACGAGTTTCTGAGCCTTTACAACGTCGATAACGTCCTTGTCGGAAGCGAAGTCGATAGCGTCGTAAGCAGCTTTAACTACTTCAGAGTATGTAGGAACTGCATCAAGAGCAGCAGCAAGATTTGCTACGAGCGCATTAGCGTAATCAACCGTGTCAGCACGGAGGATAGCGATCTGAGCGTCAGCAAAGAGCTTTGCGATAACTGCCTGTTCGTCAGCCGCGTATGCAGCGAGAATGTCCTCGTACTTAGCGATAAGCTTGTTGTACTCGGATTCGTCGTTCTGAAGGATGTCAGCGATGTGAGCATCGAGAACAACCTTGTCTACTTCGGGAGCGGGAGCAGCCGTTGTAGTAGCGGGAGCGGCGGTTGTGGTTGTGTTCTTCATAGATTCAAGAGTCTTGTCGAGCTCTTCTGCCTTAGCCTGAGCGTCAGCAGCCTGCTTCTTAGCCTCTTCAATCTGTTTGTTAGCTGCGTCGATAGCGGCCTGTGCGTCTGCAGCAGCCTTATCAGCAGCGACCTTTGCAGCCTGAGCAGCAGCGAGTGCTTCTTCGATAGCCGCATTGTTTGCTTCGTCAGCGGGTTTGCCACAGCCAACGAGAGCCATGGGAACGATCATAAGCACTACGAGTGCGAGTGCAATGATTCTGACGAGACGGGATTTTGCGTTTGTCATTTTTGGAACCTCCTAAAATATTGTGTTTTTAGTTAACAAATTCGAGAAAATTGGTTAAACTATCTCTCGACTGCTTCATTATAGCACGAGATTTTTTGTTTGTCAATACTTTTCAACTTAAATTTTTTGGCAAATAAGGGTTTGTGATGTTTTTTCAGGGTTTTCGGGGTATTTTTGCATAGTTTTCCCCCACCTTTTTACGCGTTTTTGTTCTTTTTTTAGACATAATACTAACATTTTTCACAATTTTTAAATATGTTTTTGTGCAGTTTTCACGAATTTTCAACGTTTTAAAAAAATAATAGGTTTATTTACGTACGGCTTATAGTTCAATTGCCCCTTTGCTATAAGGGTTTAATTGGCAAAATAGCCTTATATTATATATGTTTTACGGTAGCGCGGTATTCCGATAATAAGCCGATAATCAGAAAAACGAATAAAGATTGCATCTGCACAAAAGAAAAGAAGAACGCGGAATATAAACAAAAAACCGAACGAAAAGTAATATGCGCCCCCCACAAAAACCGCACCGCGAGGAAGTAGTATCACGCGGAAGTAGTATCACTCGGAAGTAGTATCACACGGAAGTCGCACCACACGGAAACAGTACCACGAGGAAGTAGCATCACGCGGAAGTAGTATCACGCGGAAGTAGTATCACGCGAAAACCGCACCGCACGAAAGTCGCACCGCGAGGAAGTAGTATCACACGGAAGTCGTATCACACGAAAACCGCACCACGCTGAAACCGCATCACGATGAAGTCGCACCGCACGGAAGTCGCCCCACGCGAAAACCGCCCCACGCGAAAACCGCACCGCACGAAAGTCGCACCGCGAGGAAGTAGTATCACACGGAAGTCGCACCACATCTTGAAACAGCGAAGTTTCACCGACCGCCGAGAACGCCGCCCCCTACTGCACACCGTCCACTCTCCTCTGTCCTCTGCTCTCTGTCCCCCGTCAA
>JAZOLR010000011.1:0-9007 GCA_045653255.1 Eubacteriales bacterium
TCAAAAACAATAAAAGAAAGTAAAGCTATAAAATTATATATTTCAAATATTATGTTCTGGAGGAAGAAAAATGGAAAATGAAAAGAAATCTTCATTTTTAGAATCAGTAAAAGCATTTTTGCTTAGAAAAGACATAGTAATTTCGGGCAAGCGTTACGGAATTGACGCACTCGGCGCAATGGCACTCGGTCTTTTCGGCTCATTGCTTATCGCTACTATATTCAATGCAATAGGACTTATCCCGGGACTTGCGTTTTTCAAGACGATAGGTGCATACGGCTCAAAGGCGGCAGGATGCGCTATGGCAGTTGCGATAGCCTACGCGCTAAAAGCACCGCCGCTTGTTATATACACTTGCGCGCTTGTAGGTATGATAGCGAATGATATGGGTGGCGCAGGCGGACCTCTTGCCGTGCTCATAATAACCGTTATAGCCGCAGAATTCGGAAAACTCGTTTCAAAAGAAACAAAAGTAGATATACTCGTTACTCCGTTTGTCACTCTTTTTGTCGGCGGCGGTATTTCAATACTTATTGCTCACCACATAGGTACGCTTGTAAGTTACGTTGGTGACTTTATCGGTTGGGCAATGCTTCAGCAACCCTTCGTTATGGGTATCATCGTTTCGGTTGTAGTCGGTGTTGCCCTCACTCTGCCTATCAGTTCTGCCGCTATATGCGCCGCGCTTCTTCTTTCGGGTGCAAACGGTGGCGGTGAAGGTCTTGCCCTTGCTGGCGGCGCGGCAGTAGCAGGATGTTGCGCACAGATGGTCGGCTTTGCCGTAATGAGTTACAAGGAAAACAAAGTAGGCGGTCTTGTATCGCAGGGTATAGGAACAAGTATGCTCCAAATGCCCAATATAGTGAAAAATCCGAAAATATGGATACCCCCCACGGTTGCCTCTGCCATCACAGGACCGCTTGCGAGTTGCGTCTTCGGTCTTAAAATGTACGGTGCGGCAATAAATTCGGGTATGGGTACTTGCGGTCTTCTTGGCCCTATCGGTATCATTCTCGGTTGGTACGGCGGAGAATACCCCTCGACTGTCGCCGCGTTTGACTATATCGGTCTTGCCCTTATCTGCTTTATTCTCCCCGCAGTAATATCGTTTGCCCTCTGCGAACTTCTCCGCCGCATAGGTTGGATAAAAGAAAACGACCTTAAACTGTAAAATATGACCTTTGAAAAAGCGAGTTGACGGAATTTCCGTCAACTCGCTTTTTGTATGTAACCCTTATTTTATGTTTTTTCTGTATTCCGCAGGGGATTTTCCTGCGTATTTTTTGAATATCCTACTGAAGTATAAAGGATCGTCAAATCCGAGCGCAAGCGCAATTTCCGAGACCGACGAGGAAGAAAAACGCAGAAGCCGCTCTGCCTTTTCTATACGGATATTCATCATATACCTGTATGGTGACCACCCCGTCACCTCTTTGAACAAATGCACGAATCTGTCTCTGCTCAAATTACATTCCGCGGCATAATCGTCTATTCTTTCTATGTTTTTAAGATTGTATTCCATTTTCGTCGCAATACGCAGAATTGTCTTTCGCCTCTCGTCTGCGTGACCGCCTTCGCGTGAAAGACGCCCCATCTCTGCGATAATAGAATGAAGTAGAGCATTGCATAAAGTGTATGAGTTTTCACCGTTTATTCTGTTTTCTGCTATAAGTTTGTCGAATTGCGAGATAAGAAGATCGCTGTAGCCTAACTTGTAAACACCGCCAAAAGAAAAACCGCATTCGCAGAGGATTTCTTCTATTACGCTACCCGTGAAATGCGCCCAGTATACCTTGTTTTCTCCCGTTTTTTCGAAGTAATATTTCTGCATTTCAAAAGGGTAGAAGAAAACGGCGTCACCCGACGAAAGCAGTATCTCACCGTCGCCTTTGTAAACTCTGCATCTGCCCGAAAATACGTATAAGAAATGAAAGTCCGCGCGCCCCTTTTCGCGTATTATTACGGCATCTTCCGACTCAATGCCGTTTATTCCGCAACTGTTGAGTTCTATATATTTGTCAGAAACTTTTTCCGAACTGTATCCGCGTGGCGCACTCGTTATTATTTTCATATTTTTCACCTCGTCTATAATTATACAACACGTTAGCAGATTTGTCCATATATAAAGCAGAAAAATATATTCAAAATTTCATCACCCTACCGTATAATAAAACCATAAAGGAAAAGGAGAATGAAAATGAAAAAGTTTGCATTTATTGGCGCGGGAAGTTTTGTATTCACTCGCAGTCTTGTACGCGACCTTCTCACATATCCCGCTTTTGAAGATGCTCATTTTTGTCTTATGGATATAGACGAAGCGCGCCTTGAAAGAATAAAAGTAGCGGTAGATAAAATAGTCACCGCGATGAAAAAGCCCGCAAAAGTTACGGCAACTCTTAGTAGAGAAGAAGCGCTTATAGGCGCAGACGGTGTCCTCTGCACAGTATTCAACGGAGATATAGACATCTGGCGCTATGATATTGAAGTACCGAAAAAGTACGGCGTAGATACGAACATCGGCGACACGAGAAGCGTCTCGGGTGTATTCCGCGCATTGCGTAATATTCCGCTTATGCTCGACATCTGCAACGATATAAAAAAATATTGCCCCGACGCAGTATTCCTCAACTATACAAACCCGATGTCAATGCTTTGCAAAGCAATGCAGACCTATTCCGATATAGAAGTTACAGGACTTTGCCACAGTGTGCAACATACCGCATCAATGCTTGCGCGTTGGCTTGAAGTGCCCGAAAACGAGGTAGACTATCTCTGTGCAGGTGTCAATCATCAGGCATTCTATCTCAAGTTTGAAAAGGACGGAAAATCCCTTTATCCTCTCTTGCGCGAGAAATTGAAGGACGAAAAACTGTACAATGAGGAAATAGTGAGAAACGAAATGTTCTTGCACCTTGATTACTACGTCACAGAATCGTCAGGTCACAACTCCGAGTATAATCAATGGTTTAGAAAACGCCCCGACCTTATAGAAAAATACTGTACTCACGGCACGGGTTGGAATCCGGGACTCTATGCCTACTCGCTCAATTTGCGCCTTGAACGCAGAGAGCATTGGCGAGAGGAAATAGATAATTGGATATACAACGAAGAAGTAGATTGCAACCGCGGACACGAATACGCCGCCGCAATATTCAACGCGCGTTTCGGTGACCTCACCCCCTTCCGCTTCAACGGAAACGTGATAAACAACGGCTCAATAACTAATCTCCCGAAAGAAACCTGCGTAGAAATCCCCGTAATAGCCGACAGAGCAGGAATACACCAGATGTACGTAGGCGAGTTGCCTGCACACATTGCAATACTCGTCAACACCACAGCGCAGATGGAAAACCTCGTAGTAGAAGCGGCAATGGAGAAAAACAAGCGCAAAGTCTTCCACGCGCTTTGTATGGACCCCCTCGCTTCCGCCGTCTGCTCGCTCGACGAAATAAACAGAATGACGAACGAACTCTTTGAAATAAACCGCGACTTCTTCGGCGACTATAAATAAAACAAAAAAGCGATACCTCGGTATCGCTTTTTTGTTATTTCTTTGCCATAAATATATACGCGGCGTTAACACAAGGCGAAATATGGATTTTGTAATCAATATCGTATACCTCGCAGTTTCCAGCGCCCTCGCCGTAGACCGTTATAATATCTCCTGCAATATAATTACTGCGCCCCTCTTGAACGCAGTCGCGCACGAGTATCTGAAAATCTCCTCCGAGTTGGTCTTGGCATATATAATATTTAGCATATAAATCGCCGTCGTATTGCGAAGAAGAAGTAAAACTGTCCACTACTACAAGCGACATAGTAAGATAATCCCCCGCAAAACTATCGGTAGAACGGTAAAAATCTTGAGGCACAACAACTTCGCATACGGACACGTATTCATCTTGCGAAAGGGAAGTGTCAACAGGTGAGACGGGCTTGTTGAAAAGACCTATTATCATACTTAAACCGAACGTACTGACAATAGTATAAGCCACCGTCACAAAAACGAAAAGTATCTTGCGTGAAGTCTTGTGCGGACTCGTGATAAGCAGTACAAGACCGATAATAGGAAAAGTGAGCAGAGCAATGATTATACACCACCAACGGTGATACCATTCCATATATCCTATACGCGTAGAACTCGGACCCTTGACCTTCTTCTTTTTTACTTGCTTTCTGTTTCCTGCGCGCATATTTTCAGGACACACCTTGCCGCAGAGAGGACAGGCATCCTGCGGAAAAAAGCACTTGCAGTCAGGGCATTTGTTGAGGTCGCTTCTTTCAAAATCCTCGTTATCAAACGAGCCGAGCATTCTTCCCATAGATAATCTCCTTTTGTGTCTTTATTATATAATAACACACTTGTTTTTCAATGTCAACTTCCATCATAAAAAACTCAAATTTGAACGAAAACTATTGACAAGTAATCGTCAAATTCACTATAATATAGTAAAAGACTTTGTTATGTTTTCACCGTGGAAAAAGAAAAAGGAGTATATTAAAAGGAGTATATTTAAAATGAAATTGAAATATTCAGTAGAAGGTCTTGATTGCCCCAACTGTGCGGCAAAACTTGAAAAAATGATTGCGGCAAACGATACTCTCGCAACAGTAAAACTCAACTTTATAGCAGAACGCCTCACAGTAGAAACGGAAACCCTCACACCCGAAGCCGTTGACGATTACGTTTTCGCTTGCGCTAAGAAATTTTCTTCCGACGTTACAGTAAAAAGAATATGAAAAAAGACAGAAAAGAACTGTTGAAAATAGGGTTTGGTTCACTCTTTCTTTTGCTTGGAATTATCCTGCCGAAAGTGTTTGCTTTACCCGACTTTGTTGAATTTTCCCTTTCTCTTGTCGCACTTTTGACGGCAGGTTACGACGTCTACTTGTCCGCCGTGAAAAATATATTGAAAGGCGATTTCCTCGACGAAAAATTCCTTATGGCAATTGCCTCTGTTGGCGCGTTTGTCATCGGTGAATATTCCGAAGGCGTTGCCGTAATGCTCTTTTTCTCCGTCGGAGAATTCTTTGAGCGCAAAGCGGTTGGAAAATCCCGAAAATCAATAAAAGCACTTATGCAGATCCGCCCCGACACCGCAAGAGTTATCCGCGAGGGCGAAGAAGTGACAGTAGATGCAGAAGAAGTTATGATAGGAGAAATACTCGTCCTTGCGGCAGGTGAGCGTATCCCCGTCGACTGCGTAGTAATAGAAGGAAAAGGCGATATAGATACCTCGTCCGTCACAGGCGAAAGTCTTCCGATGTCGGCATACGAGGACACAGAACTTTCGGGCGGTTGCGTCAATATGAATTCACAACTTAAAGCGAAAGCGATAAGAACGGCAGAAGATTCCGCCGCATCTCGCATACTTTCCCTCGTTGAAGAAGCGACAGACAAAAAGTCAAAGCAAGAAAACTTCATTACCGCATTTTCGCGTTACTATACCCCGATAGTAGTCTTTTCTGCTATCGCGCTTGCAATCATACCGCCGTTTTTCGACGGTATGGCATTCACGAAATGGATATACCGCGCGCTTATGTTCTTGGTAGTTTCCTGCCCCTGCGCGCTCGTCATTTCCGTGCCGCTTTCCTTTTTCGGTGGAATTGGCGCGGCGGCAAGCAGAGGAATACTTTATAAAGGCGGCTATTCCTTTGATGCGATGAAAAACGTGTCAACCGTCATATTCGATAAGACGGGCACGCTCACAACAGGCAAATTCAATATAGACGATATAGTTACCGTCGCAAATATAACAAAAGACGAATTGCTTGAAATCGCCGCAAGAGCAGAGCACAACTCGTCACACCCTATGGCACTTGCTCTAAAAACTGCCTACGGCAAAAAGACCGTAATTCCCGACTCGTCAAACGAGATAGCAGGAGAGGGAATAATATCCGTATTCGGAGAAGAAAAAATCCTCGTCGGCAACAAAAAACTGCTTGTTTCTCACGGAATAGAAGTAGAAACAGACTCCGATGACTCTAGTATATACGTGGCGAAAAACGGAAAATACCTCGGCTATATAACCTTGATAGACGAAGTAAAACCGGAGGCAAGAAACGCAGTAAAAGAACTTCGCGCACTCGGTGTAAGAAACACGGTAATGCTTACAGGTGATAAGTCGAGCACCGCAGAACTGGTTTCACTTGACGTTGGTATTGACGATTGCCACGCATCGCTGATGCCCGAAGATAAATACCGACTTCTTGAATTGTGGCTTCGCGCTACGGACGGCAGAGTGATATACGTAGGCGACGGAATAAACGATGCCCCCGTCATCGCTCGCGCGGACGTCGGTGTCGCAATGGGCAACGTAGGAAGCGACGCGGCAATCGAAGCGTCAGACCTCGTTATAATGAGCGGAAACCTCAAAAAACTTCCCGAAGCCATAAAGATAGCGCGCCGCACACTCCGCATAGCGAAAGAGAATATTATCCTCGCAATAGGAATAAAACTTCTTGTGCTTATTTTGTGCGCCGTTGGTCTTATCGGAATGTGGTGGGCAGTGTTCGCCGACGTCGGTGTTGCAGTGTTGGCAATACTTAACGCAATGCGCACCCTTCGCTTTAATAAATAAGCGGCTTTCGTCTTTTTATATAACCGCAATCACCCCAAAAGCACTTTCACGTTTACAAAAACGCGAAAGTGCTTTTTATATTGCCAAAATCAGCCGAAGTAAGAGCGCGCCTTGTCTTGACATTTTATTTGTTTTGTGATACAATGTATCCGTATAATTTTGTCTATTTTAGGGTAAGGAGGAAATATGGTAGAAATTATAAACGTAGAAAAACATTCATCTGCCGACAAAGCGGGAATAAAAACTCACGACGTATTGATTTCCGTCAACGGCAATGAAATAAACGACGTACTTGACTATCGCTTTTATCTTGCGGAGGAAAGCGTCACACTTACCCTCAAAAGAAACGAAAAAATATTCGACGTAAGTATTGAAAAAGATATGTACGATGATATAGGTCTGTGCTTTGAAACTCCCTTGATGGACAAAAAGCACTCCTGCAAAAACAAATGTATCTTTTGCTTTATCGACCAGTTGCCGCGCGGAATGAGAGATACTCTCTATTTCAAGGATGATGACTCACGGCTTTCCTTTTTGCACGGTAACTATATCACACTTACCAACCTTGAAGACAAGGATATAGACAGAATTATCAAAATGCGCTTTTCCCCTATAAACGTCTCAATCCATACGACGAACCCCGACCTTCGCGTTGAAATGATGAAAAACAAGCGCGCAGGAGAGGTGCTTTCATACCTTCAGCGATTGAGCGATGCAGGCATAATGATGCGCGGTCAGATAGTCCTCTGCCGAGGTGTAAATGACGGAAAAGAACTCGATAGGTCGATGCGCGACCTCTCGAAACTTTACCCCAACCTCGAAAGTGTTTCCGTTGTCCCTGCAGGACTTACCGACCACCGCGACGGACTTTACGCGCTTTCGTCTTTCTCACCCGAGGAATGTGCGAGCGTTATTGAGCAGATAGACGCATTTGCCGAAGAATTCAAGAAAGAAAACGGCTCTCGCCTTTTCTTTGCCGCAGACGAATTTTACGTGAATTCAGGAAAACCGATACCCGAAGAAGATTACTACGAAGAGTACAAGCAGATTGAAAACGGTGTCGGAATGTTGCGCTCGCACAAAAACGAGTTCGATTTCGAACTTTCCGAAATGAGAAAATACGGTGAATACCCCGAAGAAGACGTCAACGTCTCCGTTGCCACGGGTGTCGCCGCATACGACCATATAAAAGAATTGTGCGAAAACCTTGAACGCGAATTTGACAACGTAAAAATAACCGTCTATAAGATAGAAAACCGTTACTTCGGTGAAAAAATAACCGTCACGGGACTTTTGACGGGAAAAGATATGTATGAACAGTTGGTAGGGCGCGACCTCGGTGACAGACTTGTCATCTCGTCAAACACCCTGCGCCACGAAAAAGATTTGTTCCTTTGCGGAATGAGTGTAGAAGAATTAGAAGAAAAATTAGGTGTACGCGTTGTCACAGCAGACAACGACGGCTACGATTTTATTTCCGCAATATTGGGAAGAGAGTGAGGGATAAAGAATGGGAAAACCGATAGTTGCCATAGTAGGCAGACCGAACGTTGGAAAAAGCACCCTTTTCAATAAAATAATCGGAGAACGCCGCTCAATAGTAGAGGACGTCCCCGGTGTTACCCGTGACCGAATTTACGGTGAGGGCGAATGGTGCGACAGAAGATTTATTCTTATAGATACGGGCGGTATAGAACCGAAAACAAACGATATAATACTCGCACAAATGCGAACACAAGCGCAGATAGCAATCGAATCTGCCGACGTAATAGTGTTCTTGTGTGACGTAAGAGCGGGACTTCTCGCCGATGACAGAGACATCGCAGTAATGCTCAAAAAGAGCGGAAAACCTATAGTTCTCTGCGTAAACAAGGTGGATAGAGTAGGTCACGTTCCTGCAGAATTCTATGAATTCTACGAACTCGGATTTGAGAATGAGCCTATCGCGATCTCCTCGCTTCACGGTAGCGGAAGCGGAGAATTGCTCGACTTGATAATCTCCTATTTCCCCGAAGAAGAGGAAGAAACAGAAGAAAGCGATATGATAAACGTCGCCGTAATAGGAAAGCCGAATGCGGGAAAATCCTCTATAATAAACAAAATGCTCGGAGACAACAGACACATAGTGTCAAACATCGCAGGTACTACACGCGATGCCGTCGACTCCGAACTTACAAACGCCCACGGTCACTACAACTTCATAGATACGGCAGGTGTGCGCCGCAACAGTAAAATTGAAGACAGAATAGAAAAATTCAGCGTACTCCGCGCTCACATGGCGGTTGAACGTGCCGACGTCTGCCTTATAATGATAGATGCGCAGGAAGGCATCACAGAGCAGGACGAGCGCATCGCAGGTATCGCACACGAAGCAGGAAAAGCGTCTATAATAGTAGTAAATAAGTGGGACTTGATAGAAAAAGATA
>JAZOLR010000012.1:0-3511 GCA_045653255.1 Eubacteriales bacterium
GGCGGTGAACAATCGGGGCATATCATAATAAAGAAATACGCGACAACGGGAGACGGAATACTAACGGCAATAATGCTGACAGAAGAAGTATGCGACAGAAAACTGCCTATTTCCGAACTTTGCAAAGAAGTGAAACTTTATCCTCAGTACACGGAAAACATAAAAGTGCGCGATAAAGACGCGGCAATTCTTGATAGCGGTGTTATCCGCGCGGTGTCTGAAGCAGAGAGCAAAATTAACAAAAAAGGCAGAGTTCTTTTGAGAAAAAGCGGCACAGAGCCTGTCGTGCGCGTTATGATAGAATGCGAAAACGAAAAATCCTGCGTAGAATATGCAAAAGAAATCATAAAAGCGATAAAAGAAGGCGGACACGAAGTTGAATAATTACGAATTAAATGCAAACTTGAACGAAAGGTTACAGAAAAAAGTAAAAACGAGCGAACTTTTCGAATGTAACTGCCCCTATCTTGTATCGCTTTTCAAAAAACACGAATATCCGTGGCAGATGCTACCCGAAATAAAAGAATATATAAATTCGCTTATAGGCGACGGCCTTGACGGATTTTCTGAAATTGCATACGGTGTATATATAGGCAAGAACGTGAAAATACACGAAAGTGCCGTAATTGAAGCGCCTGCAATAATAGGCGACGGCACGGAAATTCGCGTAGGCGCATTTTTGCGAGGCTCGGTAATCACGGGGCGCAACTGCGTGATAGGGAATTCAACGGAATTAAAAAACTGCATACTTCTCGACGGTGTGCAAGTGCCGCACTATAACTACGTCGGCGATAGCATACTCGGAAATCACGCGCATCTCGGCGCGTCTTCTATCTGCTCAAACCTCAAATCCGACAAAAAAGCGGTCGTCATACACGCAGAAAAGGACTATGAAACCTCACTTCGCAAAGTGGGTGCTATCCTTGCAGACGGCGCAGACGTCGGCTGCGGTTGCGTACTTAATCCCGGTACGGTTATAGGCAAAAACACCTCGGTCTATCCTTTAAATTCCCTGCGCGGAGTTTTCCCCGAAGGGTGTATTGTCAAATCTCAAAACAATATAGTAAAAAGGATTTGAGTTTGATAAAAAATGCAAAGCAAAAAAGCCACCGTTTGAAGTTAAATCCGCGGTTTTTGCGTTTTGTTTGAATTTATGTTTTTTCACGCGGTTTTCAACAATACAAAAAGTCTCTTTCGGCATAACTGCCAAAAGAGACTTTTTTACTGCGTTTCGTCAGAATTTGCAAATATTTGTTTACAAATTCACGAATTATTTATTGTACTTTTCGTTGTACCATTCCATATAGAGGTCGTAGTCTTCCTTTATCTCGTCCATATCACGCTGGAACACGCCTATTGCCGCGAGGTCGTTCGGCTTGAGCGCAGAGAATACCTCGTCGTAGCACTCCTTGATTATTTCGCGCTTTTCCTCTTCGGGCTTTCCTATAAATATCTGACCGCCTGCGAATATCTTATATGCGATGATAGGCTTGTTTATCTGGCTTACAACGTCAAGCATGGGCTTTCTGTCCTCACGGTAGAAAATGAGTGCGGACTTCGTCTTTCCTGTCAAGAATCCTGACTGCTCACCTACTCTGCCGCGGCGTGCGTTGTGGAGGCTGGCGAGATAGAAATCCGCGCCCCAATCCTCTTCTTCACATCTCGCTATAACCTCGGGATAATGAGAAGCAAGACCAACGGGAAGTCCGAGTTCGCGCCACATCTTTATGTTATCCTTTATCTTCTGTATGTCGCCCTTTTCGTAAAGGAAGTCTGTGGTAGTTCCCTGATGGTAAAGACCGATGGTGTTTACCTCTGCCATCTGACGCATACTTACCTTCTGGTCCATAGGCATATAGGGCTGCCAGATATGCTTAAGTTTTCCGCCTGTTGCTTCATACTCCTTAATAACTCTCGTCATATAGGGGTCAGCCAAGGGAAGCATTGCGTTGAAGCCTATTTCTTCAAGATGCTTGAGAGCCGCCTTGATATTTTCTGCGGTGTAATAAGATTTCATCTGTGCGCCTGTGGTCTTGTCCTCAATGTAGGAGTGACCGTTCATCGGGTTATCGCCGATGATGAGTTTCGTAAGTTGATGTCCAAAAAAGTCTACGGTATTCATAATTTTTTCCTTTCGCTTTTTCGTTTTTGTATATATTTTTTGTTTTGATTACATCATAACGGGGAGTCCTGTGTCTGCGGACTTATAGAGCGCGTCGATAATCTCCATAAGGCGAATCGCTTCTCTTGGGGGACACGTATCGTTTTCTTTTCCTCCGCAACAGTCGATAAAGTGGTTTATCTCTGCCGCATAGCAGTCAATGTTTTCAATTTCGGGTTCAAAGTTTCTCTCAACGAAATCTTCTGTTATTTCGTTTATTTCCAAATCCTTTCCGTCTGCCCACAAACGCGCTCCTGCGGTGTCGCCGTTTATTTCAATATAGCGGCGGTCGGCAGGGATACGGATTATACTAGCCGCATTGATGGAAAGACACGCGCCACTCTCGAAAGTAACGAAACCGCGAATGAAATCTTCTATGTCTCTTTCGTAGGTGTTCTTGTCTGCGGATTTCCAACCGTTTATCTCGTCTTTTACTTTGTTAAGCAAGTCTTTGTTTGAGTTGTCGGAGAATGCAAGTACCGACTTCGGCTTCGGATAACCCATAAGATAAAGCAACAAATCAAGTTCGTGAATTGCGCCGTCTATGAGTATTCCGCCGCCTTTTGCGCGACTGTTAAACCAACCGTTGAATTTGGAAAGTGCGGACATACGCACTCCGTCTGCGGAGAGGATTTTTCCCATTTTTCCGTCGGCGATGTATTTTTTGAGGTACTGCACCTCGTCTTTAAAACGGCATACAAGCGCGTACATAAAGAATTTCCCCGATTTTTCCGCCGCTTCTACGCATTCTTTCGTTTCTTGCGCGTTTAATGCAGGGGGTTTTTCGCAAAGGATATGTTTTTTCGCACTTATCGCATCTAAAATAATATTCTTGTGCGTGAAAGTGGGTGTTACTATACTTACAGCGTCAATGCTTTCGTCTGCAAGTAACTCGCGGTAGTCGGTGTAGACGTCGGGAATGTTATATTCGCTTGCAAGTGCGCTTGCAACGTCTTTGTTCAAATCCGCTATCGCCTTTACCTTACATTTAGGATTTTTCAAGTATGCGCCGATGTGATATTTCGCTATACTGCCTGCGCCGATTATACCTATATTCATACTGTCTTTTTCCTTATTTCTTTGTGTTTTGGAAACTTCTTCAATTATAATATATCATCAAATACATCTCATAACAAGAAAATTTGCTCGTTTTTATGGAAAAATTGCGTAGTTTTTCAGTTTTTCGGTGTCAAAATCGGCAAAAAAGCAAAGTTTTTCTACGCAAATATGCCAAGTTACACCCCTTCGCAGTCAAACTGCGGAATGAAACCTTCCGTCGCGGAAGATGCGTCCTGAATAAATGCATTCTCAACGCCGAGGTCTATTGCATAGTCGACAAGTCTGTCGTAT
>JAZOLR010000013.1:0-3264 GCA_045653255.1 Eubacteriales bacterium
TGAATTTATTTCAATTTATTATTGAAATAAGTCAAAATATGTAGTATCATACTCTTGATATTTTTAAACGAAAGGATGAAATATATGTCTAACAAAATAAACGAAAAATTTCTTGAGGGATTCATTTCGGATCACGAAATCAAATATATCACAAATGAAGCGAAAGCAGCCCTTGAAACAGTAAAAAGAAAAGACGCTCAAGGTAGCGACTTTCTCGGTTGGGTGGATTTGCCTATAAATTATGACAAAGAAGAATTTGACGCAATCATTGCCGCATCAGAAAAAATAAAATCAAGTTGTGACGTATTCATCGTTCTCGGCATCGGAGGTTCTTATCTCGGCGCAAGAGCCGCTATTGAATTTGTAAAATCACCCCTTTACAACAATCTCAAAAAAGATACACCTGACATTTATTTTGCAGGAAACAACATAAGCACCACTGCACTTAATGAAATTCTGTCCATTTGTGAAGGCAAGGATATCTGCCTTAACGTAATAAGCAAATCCGGAACTACTACCGAACCCGCTATCGCTTTCAGAGTATTCCGCGAAATGCTTATCAAAAAATATGGCGAAGAAGGCGCAAAAGACAGAATATTCGTAACTACCGACAAATGCAAGGGCACACTCAAAGCATTTGCAGACAAAAATGAATACGAAACTTTCGTAGTTCCTGACGACGTCGGCGGACGTTTCTCGGTTTTGACTGCGGTTGGCTTGCTCCCTATAGCCGTTGCAGGAATTGATATAAAGGCAATGATGAAAGGTGCAGCAGACGCAAGGGAAGTATGCCTTGCAGAAGACATTGATAGCAATATAAGCCTTAAGTATGCTTCAATCAGAAATGTTCTCTACCGCAAGGGAAAATCCGTTGAAATAATGGTAGGATATGAACCCTTCTGCCTTATGCTTAACGAATGGTGGAAGCAACTCTACGGAGAGAGTGAAGGAAAAGACCAAAAGGGAATACTCCCTGATTCCGTTGTTTTCTCTACCGACCTTCACTCACTCGGTCAATATATCCAGGATGGTCAGAGAATGATATTCGAAACCGTTCTTGACATTAAAGACTGCGGAAGCAAATTTGTAATTCCTTACGACGAAGAAAACGTTGACGGACTCAACTTCCTTTCAGGAAAAGAACTCCACTACGTTAACAAAACCGCTATGCTCGGAACACTTTTCGCACATTATGACGGTGGAGTTCCTAATATAGTTCTTGAAATTGCAGACAGAACTGCGCATTCATTTGGATATATGGTATACTTCTTTGAAATGGCTTGCGCTATTTCCGGTTATATGTTGGGTGTTAATCCTTTTGACCAACCCGGCGTAGAATCATACAAAAAGAATATGTTTGCACTTCTCGGCAAGGCAGGATACGAGGCAGAACGCGAAAAATTAACAAATAGAATGAAATAAAATAATATTTTTTGCATTTACCTATTGAAATTTTGATGGATTTGGTGTAGTATATATATAGAAACACCAAATCCATTTTTATACTCAGGAGGATCATACCATGGTAAAACTCATTATCGGCAAAAAAGGCACAGGAAAAACAAAGACATTGATAGAAATGGTCAATGCCGCTACAGACGCTAGTAAGGGTTCTGTGATCTGCATTGAAAAGGGTGCTAAATTAAACTACGATGTCACACACAAAGCGCGTTTGATCGATACCGACGCATACAAAGTAGCAGACGGTCAGTCGTTGTTTGGCTTCGTTGCAGGAATTCTTGCAAGCAACCACGACATTACCGAGATATTCATAGATTCTTCACTCAAAATTTGCCAGGACGATATGGCTTCTTTCGAAAACTTCGTTTACGGTGTTGACGCTCTCACAGAAAAACTCAACGTTCAGTTGGTTATGACAGCATCGCTCCCCGTTGAAGAGTGCCCCGAAGGACTTAAGAAATATCTTTGATTTATTTGTCAAACATCCCTTATAATGCATAACATATTATCGAGGTGCAGAATTGTACCTCGATAATTTTGTTTTATTAACTAGGGAGGAATATATAATGGCAGATAACAGATGTTCCTGCGGCCAAAACGGTAACGGGTTCACCCCTACCTCTAACGGCGGCAGAGATACAATTTGTATAGACACCTTTCGCGTTCTTGACTCCTGTCGCGACAAGGATTGCTATGAAAATGTAAGAGTTTACCTTTGCGAAAGCGGAAGCGATCTCCTCGAAAGAACTTCAAACGTGCGTATTAAATCCGCAAAAATCGTATGTGCAAAAATAGGCGTTGACGAAGTGCCTTTCAACAGAGGATTCTATCAGATAACAGTGCGTTTTTACATCAAAGTGACGGCTGAAGCTTGTGTAGGCAACGGAAGAAGCCAAGAATTTGACGGTGTATCGGTTATTGAGAAAAAGGTAGTTTTGTTTGGTAGCGAAGGAAACGTTAGCATATTCCGCAGTTCGCCTAGCGAAGGATTTTGTTCAGAATGCAATGCCGCAAACACAACTACAAACACACCTATCGGTGTAGTTGAGGCAGTAGAGCCTATAGTACTTTCTTCAAAAGTTGTAGATTGCAACGATACGTGCGGATACTGTTGCTGTTCTTGCTGTGACATACCTGATGAGGCAAGATGTTGCTTATCAGGCTCTCCTACCGATTCAGATGAAGGAAACAGACTTTACGTATCTCTCGGAATTTTCTCTGTTGTGCGTATAGAACGTCCTGCGCAATACCTCATTTCCGCATCTGACTATTGCGTCCCTGACAAAGAATGCGTAACAAACGAAAGCGATAACCCCTGCAGCATATTTAGAAACATGGCATTTCCCACCAATGAATTTTGCCCTCGTCCGTTGAGCAATGGAAAGGATCAGGGTGGAAGTTGCTGCGGTAAATAATTTTAGACCTAAACAAAAAACAAAACAAGGATATCAAACGGTATCCTTGTTTTGCTTTTATAATACAAATTATTTTAAATTTTGTTTCATTATCTCATATCCGATAATAGTTGTAGCGGATGCGGCAGACAGAGCAGCATTAAAATTTCTTGAATAGGGAATCTTAACCACAATATCCGTTTGGTCAAGTATTGATCTTGAGATTCCTCTTTTTTCTCCGCCAACAATCAAAAATATAGGGAACTCTAAATTGCTATTATGAAGTTCCAACTCTGTTTCTATATCTGCACATACAACTTTATATTTCAAATCCTTGAACATTTTAAGCGCAGACATTGCTTCACAAGTAAGTCCGAGGCCAAGCGGTCTTAGGAAGACAAGTCCAAAC
>JAZOLR010000014.1:0-3040 GCA_045653255.1 Eubacteriales bacterium
CCACGCCACAAAAAAGCCCCCCCTGCCCCACCGCCAATAATGCCGGCGCCCCAACTCTATTCGCCTGCGGCGAGTTATATGCACTTCGTGCGTGATATGTCCTTTGGACGTGATATGCGCTTCACGCGTTTGAAGTGACAAAGGCGAATAGAATATCACTGCGACCATCGGGAGCAATATCACTTTTGCAAAGCAAAAATATCACGCCGAGCAAGGCGAGGCATATCACTTGAATCGATTTTGTGCCCACAAATACAGTGCTTGTCAAGAAAAAAAGGATAGAGAACGTAAAAATTCTCTATCCTTTTCCTGTTTGTGCAAGTTTACTGCTCTATGGAAGGCACCCCTTGTGGGTGGATAGTTGGATTTTCGCCTACGGCGAATATTCTTCGGCTTGCCGCCGCCTCGCAAGCGGGCGTCGCTCTGCGCCGAGAATGCGAACCAACACTATTGCTTCGCAAGAGATTGGTGCGAGGTTGGAACTATTCAAGCCACAAAAAGGCCACCCTTGTGGGTGGCTTTTTTGTGGCTGGGATAGTTGGACTCGAACCAACGAATGCAGGAGTCAAAGTCCTGTGCCTTACCGACTTGGCGATATCCCAATATTGACTTTGTTAGTATACCACAAATATTCTTTTATGTCAAGATTTACAACGATATTTTTTACTTAAATTTTTATTCTGTGCAAAAATTCACTTTACATTTGGCGTTGTTTGTTGTATAATGTCATAAAAGGGGGCTATTCTATGGATTCAATGATATATAACCCACAAGAAGAATTTGACGGCAAACTGAAAAATCTTCACGCAGACAATACACAAAAGTTTTTTGACGTGTTGGTGGCGAAATCGGGCGTTAATCCCGACGAAAACAGAAAGACTGTCAAGGAATATGAAGACACGCTTGAATGCGTTGCAAAACTGAAAAAGAAACTCAATTGGCGAAAGTTTTTCCGTGTTTTGTTCATTATAACCATCATTCTTATCCCTCTCGCTATTTTCGTTACTACGAAAAAAATCAAGAAATTGAAAAAAGAGATAGAAGAAACGCAAAAGAAAGCAGATAGCCTGCTCGCCGAGGCTAAAAGGCAAATGGCGGCACTCAACGGTCTATTCACCGACAAAGACGCGTTGAAGATTATAGAATCTACTATACCGCTTATCTCGTTTGCAGACTGCTTTTCTGTCGAGCAAGAAACGAATATGGTAACGAATTTCGATTTCGGCGACAGAAACAATATAGAGCAATCCACACTTGACGTACTCGCAGGACACTACAACGAAAACCCTTTCCTTTTCGAAAACCGTCTCATTCACAAAATGGGCACACAGGTCTATCACGGGTATAAGACTATACGTTGGACAGAAAGATACCGTTCAAGCGACGGCAAGATGCACACAAGGACAAGAACGCAGACCTTACACGCGACACTCACAAAGCCGAAGCCTTTCTACAGTACGCAGGTAGTGCTCAACTACTGCGCGCAGGGCGGTCCTGAACTGTCGTTTAGCAGAGATGCGACAAACCTCGACGAAAAAAACGAAAGACAGATTGAACGCTATTTAAAGCGAGGAGAAAAGAAACTCAAAAAGAAGACGGACGAGGCGATAAAGAACAATTCCGACTTCGTCAGTATGTCTAACTCCGACTTCGAAATTCTTTTCGATGCTCTTGACAGAACGAATGAAGTACAGTACAGAACTTTGTTCACTCCGCTCGCGCAGACTAATATCGTTGATTTGATTTTATCAAAGACGGGATACGGCGACGACTTCAACTTCATAAAGCAAAACAGAACGAACAGAATTATCACAGAGCACAGTCAAGGAAGAAATATAAATCTGCTACCTACGGAATATATTTCCTATTCCTTTGATATAATAAAAGAAAACTTCCAGAAAAAGAATGCGGACTTCTTCTCTGCCGTATATTTCGATTTCGCGCCTTTGTGGGCGATACCGATGTACCAAGAGCGTCCCGTACATTCCTTGAAACCGCTTCCGAAGTATTCGCAACTCTATTCCTACAAAGAGTGCGAGGCGCTTTCCAATGCGGTAAACAGAAAAGAACTCGTTCACCCACACACAAAGACAGAGGCTATTTTGAAATCTGCCTACGTGAAACCCTGTAATTCAGGTGACGAGATATGCGTGACGGCATATTCCTACGATATTATATGCCGTGTCGACTTTGTTCCTATGATGGGAGGAGACGGAAGACTTCATCAAGTGCCTGTCAACTGGGACGAGTACATACCGCTTTCAAAAGATACTTCGCTTTTCGTTTCTGAAAGCGAAAAGGCAAAGGGCGATATTCTCGCTACACGCAAGAATTTGAGTATATTAAAATAATAATAAACAAAAAAGGAGAAAAGTAAAATGGCAAATCAGTTAGACGAACTTAATCCCGAAATAAGAGAAGAGGGACTTGACACAAACGTAATAGCAAAGAAACTCCCTGCAGAAGTAGGCGCAGGCTCTGTAATTTTCGAAATTCTTTTGTGGATATGCGGAATTATCCCCGGACTTGTATTTCTCTTTATGAAAATAAACGCACAAAAACATTTCGACCAGTTGCAGCAGAAAATTCAGAGAAATGCATCGCAGATAGACAACTACCTTGAACAGAGAGTTATGGTTTTGCAGAATTGCGCGCGTCTTCTCGACAAGGCTATCGACCTTGACAAGAGCACTTTTGAAAATATTGCAAAGTACCGCTCGGGAAATGCAGACTCCGACGAAGCGCGTAACGAACTCGGCGGTCAGATAGACAACATTTCAAGAAACATCAACGTAGCGGTTGAAAGTTATCCCGACCTTGCCGCACACAGAGAAATCGCAGATGCAATGCAACAGAATATGTACTTGCAGAGAGAAATAACCGCTGCAAGTGAACCCTACAACGATACAATAAACGAGTGGAACAAGGATATTTTCGCTTGGCCCACGAAGAAGATCGTTGCAGCAAAGAACGGTTACACCACAAGAATCCCCTTTATCGCATCAAAAGAGATCAAAGAGCAGGCAAAGAGCGTATTCTT
>JAZOLR010000015.1:0-3673 GCA_045653255.1 Eubacteriales bacterium
GGTCGGCTCGTCAAGGATATAAACGGTTCTTCCCGTGCTTCTTTTCGCAAGTTCGGTCGCGAGTTTTACGCGCTGTGCTTCACCGCCCGAAAGGGTAGTTGACGACTGACCTATTTTTATATAGCCGAGTCCGACGTCAAAAAGCGCCTGAAGTTTACGGGTAATGCTCGGCAGACCGTCAAAGAAGGAAAGCCCTTCTTCTACCGTCATTTCAAGCACTTCGTAGATATTTTTATTTTTGTATCTTACGTCAAGGGTATCTCTGTTGTATCGCATACCTTTGCAGACGTCACATTTTACGTAAACGTCGGGCAAGAAGTGCATTTCTATACATTTTACGCCATCACCCTCGCAGGCTTCGCATCTGCCGCCTCTTACGTTAAACGAAAAGCGTCCCGCCTGATAGCCTTTCGCCTTCGCATCGCGTGTCTGCGCAAAGAGGTTTCTTATGTCGGTGAAAAGTCCCGTGTAGGTCGCAGGGTTTGAGCGCGGTGTGCGTCCTATCGGGCTCTGGTCGATGTCTATTACTTTATCAAGATGCTCTGCGCCCTCTACCTTGTCGCAAAGTCCTGCGTAGACTGCCGCGCGGTTGAGAGTTGCCGAGAGGTGCTTCTGTAGAATTGAGTTGACAAGCGAGGATTTTCCCGAACCTGATACACCCGTAACACACACAAAGCAACCGAGGGGGATTTCTACTGTGATATTTTTGAGGTTGTTTTGCCTTGCGCCGATGACGCGGAGATAGTTTCCGTTGCCCTCTCTTCTCTTTTCGGGCATGGGAATAAGTTTTCTTCCGGAAAGGTAATCGCCCGTAAGCGAGTTTTTACACTTTGCAACTTCTTCCGGTGTTCCTGCGGCGACGAGGTGACCGCCGTGGATACCTGCGCCAGGACCTATATCAACAACGAAGTCTGCGCTTCTTATAGTATCTTCGTCGTGCTCTACGACGATAACGGTATTTCCTATATCGCGCAGATTTTTGAGTGTTGCGACAAGTTTGTCATTGTCGCGCTGATGAAGTCCTATACTCGGCTCGTCGAGAATATAGAGGACACCGACAAGTCCTGAACCTATTTGCGTTGCAAGTCTTATTCTCTGCGCTTCTCCGCCCGAAAGCGTACCTGCTTTTCGTGCGAGGTCAAGGTAGTCAAGACCTACGCTGCAGAGGAAGGAAAGGCGCGCTTTTATCTCTTTTATTATCTCACGGGCGATGAGGTATTCGGACTCACCGAAAGTAAGATTTTCTACGAATTCAAGCATTTTCTTGACGGACAGACGGCATATTTCGTCAATATTAAGTCCGCCGACAGTAACCGAAAGAACAACGTCGGAAAGGCGTTTTCCCTTACATTTCGGGCAGGGGGAGTCTTCCATAAATTCATCGTAGTATCCCTCTCCGAACTGCCCTGCTCTGCGTTGCATTATCGGGATAACTCCCTCGTATACCGTGTCTTGTATTTTACTGCTTCCGCCGAAGTAGCGGCGCACGCGGTAGGTTTTCGGTTCTGTGCCGTACATAAGAGCGCGGTATGCGTCGGGGGTGTAGTCGCATATTTTCGTGTCAAGGTCAAATCCGTAGTCTACGCCGACGGCTTTTATAAGCGGACCGAGCCAACTTTCTTCATCAATGGATTTAAAGCCGTTGCAAACTACAGCGCCCTCTTTTAGAGAAAGGCTTTTGTCGGGGATTACTTTGTCTTCCGCGATTATACGAAGGTCGCCGAGACCTGCACATTCGGGGCAAGCGCCGTAGGGGTTATTGAATGAAAACATACGGGGTTCAAGTTCGCCGAAACTCATATTATGCTCTTCGCAGGCGTACTTTGTGGAAAACTCCATATTTTTCTCTTCTGTACGGCAACTCATATCACATATAACAACTCTTCCGTCCGAAAGAGCGATTGCGCTCTCGACAGAATCCGAAAGGCGAGAGCGAAGGTCGTCTTTCATAACGAGTCGGTCGACTACTATTTCGACAGTATGCTTTATATTTTTTTCAAGGTTTATTTCTTCCGTTAGGTCGTGAATTATACCGTCTATGCGTATTCTCGCGTAACCTTGACGGCGCGCATCGGCTATCACTTTCTCGTGTGTGCCTTTCTGACCGCGTACGACGGGTGAGAGGACGAGGAATTTCGTGCCTACGGGAAGTGAGAGTATTTTGTCTGTTATCTGATCTATTGTCTGCTGTCTTATCTCTTTTTTGCAGACGGGGCAATGAGGTACTCCTATTCTTGCGTAAAGCAGACGGAGATAGTCGTATATTTCGGTTACTGTGCCGACAGTGGAGCGCGGATTTTTCGAGGTTGTTTTCTGGTCTATGGATATAGCGGGGGAAAGCCCTTCTATCGTGTCGACGTCCGGCTTATCAAGTTGACCGAGGAACATTCTCGCGTATGAGGAAAGCGACTCAACGAAGCGGCGGTGTCCTTCTGCGTATATGGTATCAAACGCGAGTGAGGATTTGCCGGAGCCTGAAAGTCCTGTAAAGACTGTGAGTTTGTCGCGGGGAATTTCCACGTCTATATTTTTCAGGTTATGGGAGCGTGCTCCCTTCACAATAAGATTTTTTGACATTATTTCGTTGTACGTAACTCTTTTATCCTATCGCGCAAGAATGCGGCGCGTTCAAATTCAAGATGCTTTGATGCGTTTTGCATTTCGGCGGTAAGTTGTTCTATGAGTTTTTCCTTTTCTTCTTTTGAGTATTTCTTCTTTTGTTTCTTCTTTTCTTTGTCTTCTGCGCTCTCGATAGAGATGAGGTCGCGGATTTCTTTCTTTATTGACTGCGGAGTGATGCCGTGCTCTTCATTATACGCTTTTTGTATGGCTCTTCTTCTTTCCGTTTCGTCAATTGCCGCACGCATTGAACGTGTTATTTCGTCTGCGTACATTATTACGTGACCGTTTACGTTTCTCGCGGCTCTGCCTATCGTTTGTATAAGCGAAGTTTCCGAGCGGAGTAATCCTTCTTTGTCCGCATCGAGTATTGCGACAAGGGAGACTTCGGGAATGTCAAGACCTTCTCGCAAGAGGTTGATACCGACGATAACGTCGAATACACCTGCACGAAGGTCGCGGATTATCTCCATTCTCTCCATCGTCTCGACCTTGTGGTGAATATATTTTACCTTGATTTTCAAAGATGCGAGATAGTCTGTCAGATCCTCTGCCATTGCGGTTGTGAGGGTTGTGACGAGGACTTTTTCGCCTTTTTCGGTTGTTTTTCTTATTTCACCGACGAGGTCATCGACCTGACCTGCGATGGGGCGCACGGTGATTTCGGGGTCAAGAAGTCCTGTCGGGCGGATTATCTGCTCTACTGTTCTTTCGGAATGTTCTTTTTCATATTCCGCGGGAGTTGCGCTGACGAATATCACCTGATTGAGTTTTCCTTCAAATTCGGGGAAACGCAAGGGGCGGTTGTCGAAAGCGGAAGGAAGACGGAATCCGTAGTCGACGAGGTTTTTCTTTCTTGCGTTGTCGCCGCCGCTCATACCTCTTACCTGCGGAAGCATTACGTGGGACTCGTCGATGAGGATAAGGAAGTCCTCAGGGAAGTAGTCGATCAGTGTGTAAGGTCTGGATCCCGGCTCCAGTCCGCCGATGTGTCTGGAGTAGTTTTCGATCCCCTTACATGTGCCGATTTCTCTCAGCATCTCTATGTCGTAAC
>JAZOLR010000016.1:0-8441 GCA_045653255.1 Eubacteriales bacterium
TTTAATTTGAAGAAAAATACTGTACAAATTGAAAAAAGTGTGGTATAATTAAAATATCTAACTATACACTTTGAAAGCGACGTCAATAAATGAAAGAATATAGAGAATTTAAAGGCAAAAAGCCTCAAAAAAATAACAACAATTTCAATAGAAAACCGAGAGAAGAGCAAGAAGAAAGAAACACAGACGGACTTGTCGGCGGCAGAAATGCAGTAAAAGAACTCTTGTCTTCGGGCAGAGATATTGATAAAATATTCGTTGCGCAGGGCGACAGAGATGGCTCAATCTCGATGCTCGTTGCACAAGCCATAGAGAGAAAAATTCCCGTTGTGGAAGCAGATAGAAAAAAACTTGATTCAATGTTGCCTACAAATCATCAGGGAATTATAGCGATGGCGGCAGAGCGCAATTATTGTTCTCTTGACGATATAATAGCATACGCAGAATCAAAAGGGGAAAAACCGCTTATCGCAGTTTGTGACGGCGTCGAAGACCCCCACAACCTCGGCGCGATAATCCGCTGTGCAGAATGTGCAGGAGCACACGGCATAGTGATACCGAAACGAAGAAACGTAGGACTTACCGCCGTTGTTGCGAAATCCTCTGCGGGCGCTATTGAGCATATGCTTGTTGCAAAGGTTACGAACCTCGCGCAAACAATAGAAGAAATGAAAGAAAAGGGGATATGGGTATATGCCGCAGATATGGAAGGCACGAACTATTATGACCTTGATTTCACGTCTGCATCCGCTATCGTTTTTGGAAGCGAAGGAAGCGGAATATCAAGATTGGTTTCCGAAAAGTCTGACTTTATCGTATCCATTCCAATGTACGGACAAGTTAATTCTATGAACGTCTCGACCGCCGCTGCAGTCGTGCTTTGTGAAGCGGCAAAACAACGTAATATAAAGAAATAAAAAAGAAAACAAAAATAAAAGGGAGGTTAACATGGCGGAAAAGAAAGAACAACGCAACAATGAAGTCGACAGCGATTACGTACAGGAACTGTTGAACAAACTCAAAATGAGTATTGATAATTACGACAACGAAAAAGAAAAATCTTCCGCAGAGAATAAAGAAACCTCCGATGATAACATCAAAATCAGTTTAAGTGATTTGAATACAGATGACTTTGTTTCGGAAGATTTTGAAGAAGTTCCCGAAGAAGATGAAAAAAACGAAATAGAGGAATACATCGAAGAAGAGCAAGTGCCCGAAGTAGAGCAAGTACCCGAAACAGAAGAATTCCCTGAAGTAGAGGAAACTTCCGAAGAAGAATTCCTCGAGGAAAAATCGTTTGTTGAAGAAAATCAGTCCAATGTCAACATCGAAGATATCGTTTTGTCCGATGAGATGGAACAGATAGAAATGAAAATAGATGATTCGGAAGAAGAGGCGCAAGACGAAGAAAAAGAAGATTACGCGCTCGAAGATGATCTTCCGTGGGAAGCGGCAAAGAAAGAAGCGGAAACGGAAGAAGAAGGCTTCGATTTGTCTGACCTCAATTCCGACGATACTGTTGATATCAGTACAATTTCTATCGCTTCTGTTAAAGAATCCTGCAAAAAGAGATACCGCATCAAACTTGTTAGCCGACGTCCCGAGAAAATCGCTCCTATTGAGATTTTGCCGAAGATAGAGCAGGAAGCAGACGAACTTGATATTCCTCTTGTTCCGTCTACCGATATTTATAGTGAAGATTATGAAGACGTTTTAACTATGGCGAGCAAACGCTCCTCGAATCAAGAAAAAGTATCGGTTGAACCCTTGGAAGAAAAATCAAATGAAAAAGAGGTTTTATTTGAAGAAGAGGATGATGCCCCTACGGCTCCCTTTGTTCCTGTGTCTTTACGAGAAGATGAAAAAACGGAAAGAGCGGAAACTTACTCTAAACCTCAAGAGAGAGAAGAAGAACCGTATTCGTATGATGATGAGGATGATTTCGTTGAATATGACGAAACGCTTGATGCTCCAAAACAGACGGAGACATCGGACGATATATCCGAGTATTCCATTCGCGATATCAATTTTGAATCAAATAAAAAACGCGAAAAGACTTCGAATTTCAATTATCCAAACGAAATAAACAGAATAAAATCCGAATATAAAAAATCTATTCGTTTTGAAAAAATAAAAATCATATCCATTGCCGTTATAGCGCTCTTGCTTTTGATAATGGAAAACGGCATACTTGTGAATATAAACATTCCGAAACTGTTCAATATAGAAGGCAATCTTGTGATGTATGCCCTTATTGACTTGCAACTCTTCGTGATTGCGCTTGCGTTTTCCTATCTTGAATTTTTCAACGGTGCGAAAGCAATAATAGATAAAAAAGCAACTCCCGAAAGTTTCTGTGTTACGGTTTCGCTTGCAACGGTTATCTTTAACCTTGTACTATGTATCGCGAACGTTAATACGTACGAATGTATGTTTAGTTTCGCTGCAACTATGATACTTCTTTTGTGTCATTTTGCAAAATACGTTGAACTTTGCGCCGAAAGAGACACCTTTGAAAGTTATTCTTCACAAGGTGATAAACTTGTTGCCGATATAATTAACGGCGGTAAAGTTTCGCCCTCGTTGCACGGACGTTTTGGTGAAAATCCGACTCTCAAAGTTATGCGTATCAAAAAAGTGGGTTACGTGAACGGCTTCCTTGACAGAATGGCAAAAAAGAGTAACGATGACCGCCTTAACACAATTCTTATGGTTGCATCTCTGTCAATTTCACTTGTGCTTGGCGTTGTTGCTATAATCTTGTCAAGTGAACTTTCCGTTATCACTTTTATGTCGGCGTTTACAGCGTCTGTCATATTCACGACGGCAAGTTCTATGTTCGTTTCTCATGTGTTGCCTATTTATATACTTGAGAAAAATGCGGCGAAAGCGCACTGCGCTATTGTTGGCGAGTATTCAGTTAACGAATATACGTCAATGGATTTCATCTCGTTCGAAGATGTGGAAGCATTCCCGACAAGAAAAGCGAAAATTAAAGGCATAAAGATATTCGGCACTGACCGCCCCGATGACATTCTTTATAATATGTCAGGTTTATTTTCAACCGTTGGCGGACCTCTTGACGGAATTTTCAGAGTCTCTGTGTCCGACCTCGGCACACCCGACGATGTTAAAATTTTGAGCGTTGCTCAAAACGGACTTATGGCAAATGTCGAGGGCAGAGAATTCCTTGTAGGCCGCGCCGAATATATGGAGAAAAACGGTATCACGCTTTTCTTTGATTCAGATGACGAAAAGCAAATGGAAGCAGGCAACGTAAGTATTATGTTCTTGGCAGAGCAAGGAGAGTTGCTCGCGAAGTTCTACGTAGAGTATAATATAAGCGCGAGATTTGTTGCAAACGTAAAACGCTTGCGTAAAAACGGCATTCGCTCGGTAGTAAGAACGTATGACCCCAACATAGACGAACGCCTTGTTGAAAAACTTTGCTCGCTTGATTACGATACTGTTAGCGTAGTCAAAAAATCCCCCGAAAACGTGAACGATTACGCCCAACTTTGTGTTGACGGCGGACTTGTTACGGGGGAAAGTTCAAAAGATATAGTAAAAATGATATTCGCCTGCTTCAAAGCGAAAAAAGCGATAAAAGCAGGAAATGCAGTAAAGATTGCAACTACCGTTGTTGGTGCTATTCTTGCTATCGCTATGGTCGCGATGCAGATTTCGGCTATCCCTTCCGTGTTTATGGTGCTTGTCGCTTTGTTGACGCTTGCACCGCTTGCTGTTCTTGCAATGGCAATAATGAAATAAAATAAGGACTGTGACTTTTGTCACAGTCCGTTTTCCCGAAATGGAGAAGTAAAATGTCTATTCAGCAAAAAGAATATTCAAGTATACTGAAATCAGTCTTGAAACCTGGCAGATACACCGGCGGAGAGTACGGACAAATAATAAAAGACAAAAACTCGGTTTCTTGCCGATTCGCTTTTTGTTTTCCCGATATATACGATATAGGTATGTCGAACCTCGGTGTTAGAATTCTCTATGACGCACTCAACCGCGAAGAAGATATATGGTGTGAGCGCGCGTATGCCCCGTGGATAGATATGCACGAAAAAATGAAAGAGTACAATCTGCCTATCACCGCGCACGAAAGCGGAGATCCGCTTCGTGAGTTTGATTTCGTAGGTTTTACCTTGCAGTATGAACTTTGCTACACGACAGCGCTTTCAATGCTCAAACTGTCGGGCATTCCTCTTTTTTCGAAAGACAGAGGAGAAGACTACCCTATCATAATAGGCGGCGGTCCTTGTGTATATAACGCCGAGCCGATCGCGGACTTTTTCGACGTCTTTTCAATAGGTGAAGGCGAAGAAGCGCTTATCGAAATAAACAAACTCTACATAAAAATGAAAAAGGAAGGCACGTATACCAAAAAAGCGTTCCTTCACGAAGCGGCAAAACTCGAAGGATTTTACGTTCCGTCTCTCTATGAAGTAACTTACAACGAAGACGGCACGGTAAAAGCCTATACACCCGTATATGACGATATCCCGAAAAAAATAACCAAACGTATAATAAAGGATATGGACAAGTCTCCCTATCCTTCTCAGTTCGTTATGCCGTATGTGGAAACAGTTCACGACAGAGTAGTGCTCGAAGTTTACCGCGGATGCATTCGCGGATGCCGTTTCTGTCAGGCAGGAATGGTCTATCGTCCGATAAGAGAAAAGAGCGCGGAAGTTTTGTGCGAACAGGCAAAATGCCTTTACGATAATACAGGCTACGATGAAATATCTCTTTGCTCACTCAGTATAAGCGACTATTCTCGTGTTGACGAACTCACAGACGAACTTCTTTCTTGGACGGAAAAAGAGAACGTAAACCTCTCGTTGCCCTCGCTTCGCGTAGACAGTTTCACAAAAGAACTGATGGACAAAATTTCAAGTGTCCGCCTCGGCGGCATCACGTTTGCCCCCGAAGCAGGCACGCAGAGACTTCGCGACGCGATAAACAAAAACGTTGACGAAGAAGACTTGATGCGTGCGGTGAAAATCGCATTCGAAGCAGGAAAAAGCGGAGTAAAACTCTACTTTATGGAAGGGCTTCCGACAGAGGAACTTTCCGATGTTGAAGGTATAGCAACCCTCGCATCGAAAGTAATAGACCGATATTACGAAGTGCCGAAAGAACAACGCGGAAAAGGTGTAAACGTTACCGTCAGTGTGTCTTGTTTTATTCCGAAACCCTTCACCGCATTCCAATGGGAAGCACAAGACACCCTCGAAGAACTTGAGAAAAAACAACAGCACCTTCGTTCTTGCATTACTGACAGAAAGATAAGATATAACTACCACGACGCGAAAGTTTCAAGAATTGAAGCCGTATTCGCAAGAGGAAACAGAAAACTATCCCGCGCCCTTGCACTTGCGTGTGAAGAAGGCGTACAGTTTGACGCTTGGGACGAGTGCTTTGACTACGATAAGTGGATAGATATATTCTCGCGCACCGACATTGACCCCGCCTTCTTTGCAAACAGAGAAATAGGTCTTGATGAAATACTTCCGTGGGACATTATTGATTGCGGAGTAAGCAAAGCATATCTCAAAAAAGAACGCGAACGTGCGTATGCGCGTGTGACAACCCCCTCTTGTGCAGAGAAGTGTAACGGTTGCGGAGCGAACAAACTCGGAGGTAAGACAAGATGGTGCAAGTGAAAGTATTAGGCGAAAAACTTGAACGCCCCATATACGTGAGAATAAAGTTCACAAAGACGGGAAACCTTCAGTATATTTCCCATCTCGACCTCATTCGTACAATGCACAAGGTCCTCATTCGCTCGCGTATGCCTCTTTGGTTTACAGAGGGATTTAACCCGAAGCCGAAAATGATATTCGCTTCCTCTATGTCTGTCGGACTTGAGAGTGTTTGCGAATTTCTTGACGTGAGACTAACACACAAAATAGACCTTGAAAGCGCTCGCGAGGCTCTCAATTTTTGCCTTACCCCCGATATGCAGGTGCTCGACGTCTATTACCCCGAAAGCGAATTTACCGAAGTCGCTTTCGCCCGCTATGAAATAAATATAAAAAGCGAAATCCTACCCGAAAACGCAGCGAAAAAATGCGAAGAAGTGTTGCTTTCTCAACCCCTTTTCGTGATGAAAAGAACGAAAAGCGGAGAGCAAAACGTTGATATAAGTCCGTTTGTAAAAGACGTAAAAGCAACCTGCCTTGACGACGGTTCTTTGAATATTTGTGTGTTGCTTTCTGTAAACAATACGGTTTTCCTCTCGGCAGAATATCTCGTTGCCGCGCTCAAAAATCAACTCGGAATACTTTTTGGTAATCTGCTCTTGAATACCTATTCAATTCGCAGAACAGATATGTATCGCGCCGATATGACTTCGTTTAAATAAGCATAATAATAAGGAGACAAAAATGAAAAAATACGATACCGTAATTTTCGATATGGACGGCACTTTGCTCAACACTCTTGAAGATTTGACCGATAGCGTAAATTACACCCTCGAAAAATATTCCTACCCCACGAAAACAATTGAACAGGTGTGCAGTTACGTTGGAAACGGCATAAAACTTCTTGTCGAGAGAGCAATACCCGACGGTGCAAACGACCCTCGCTTTGATGAGATTTTTGGATGTTTCCGCTCCCACTATGAAATACATTGCGAAGATAAAACCGCCCCCTATGCAGGAGTTGGCGACCTCATCGCAAAACTGAAAAAAGACGGTTACAAACTCGCAATAGTGTCGAACAAGTTTGACGAGGGAATAAAAGCGCTTGTAAAGAAGTTTTTTCCCGACATAGAAGTAGCAATAGGAGAACGTGAAGGCGTACGCAAAAAGCCCGCACCCGATATGGTGAAAATCGCACTTGACCAACTTAACAGTAAGGAAGAAACCTCCGTTTATGTAGGCGACTCCGACGTTGACTTTTTGACCGCGCAAAATTCAAACCTTGATTGCATTTCTGTCCTCTGGGGATTCCGCGACAGAGCGTTCCTTACCGAATGCGGCGCGACGGTATTTGCCGAAACCCCCGATGAAGTTTACAATATTATAAAAGGTTAAAAAACATTTTCAGGTCTGCAAGTAGTGTAGCCCTTTATATTGTCAAGAATAGCAGCCAGACGCTCGCAAGAGGCAAGGAAATCCACAGTAGAATCCGCGTGACTTGCCCCGAGCGCGCTGGCTATTTCTTTTTTTGCCAGAGCAATATCTCCGCGGTCAATAGTTATATGAAAAAGTTTCTCGCTTTCTTCCCATTTCGCCATGATAAGTTCAATTGCCATTTTTGACGCTTCGCTTTTACACCCATCGTCCAAAACTTGTTCTGTGAGTGATAATATTTCATCGATGCGCGAGTTTGAAAAAGAGGAAAGACCGAGAGAAAGAGAAGTGATTGCCACAACTATTGTAATTGCTATTACGAATGATTTCATACTTCTTTTTCTTTCATTATAATATTTACTTTTCCGCTATCGTCCTGCGTGAGAAGAAACACCTCTTCCGCGCGGCAGTTTTGCTCTTTGCACATCTTGTCGACTCGCTCTTTGTTTATTCCCATTTTTTCTATTGTTTCCATATTATATATACCGTCTATTATGAGAGTATGCGCCAACCCCTTTTCGCTCACTTGAATACCGAGGTCTTCTGACGTCGGAGGCGACGATTTGCTTTTCTTTATAACCGACAGTTTTCCGTTTTCTTCGAGTATCGCGTAATATACCTCGTTTATGTCGGAAATTTCCTGAACGCGAAGTTGACTTAAAAGTTCTTGAATTGAAATCCTCATTTTCTCCATCTCGCGTTGGTCGAGTTTTCCTTTGTATATTAAAAAGGAAGGTTTGGATTCGAAAACCTTTTTCAGTATATTTATTTTGTTCTTTGAATAGGTAATGATTATTTCAAACCCCACGATAAGAAAAATAGGTAATAACGCGTACAAAAGCGGAATGTCGGGATTCGATATTGGCAGAGTTGCAATGTCCGACAAGAGAAGCGTAGAGATAAGTTCAGACGTTTCAAGTTCGCCTACTTGCCTCTTTCCCATCAATCGCAATAGCACAGTCATCATTATGTATATAATGAAAGTCCGAAAAAAGATTACGTACATTGTTCTGCCTTTCGTTTTTTTGAGTTATTTTTCGAAGAAACAACGTCAAATATGCGGAAAAATCGAAAAAATCAAAAAAAGTTTGAAAAAAACGGAAAAAAGTTTAAAAAACCTATTGACAACGGCGAAATGATTTGATATAATACAAAAGCCTCAACGCGAAAGGGACAACCTTGAACGAGAGGGAATACCGACAAGACCGTGAAAAACTTTGAAAAAAGTTAAAAAACTTTTCGAAAAGGTATTGACAAAAGCGGACGAGTGTGGTAGAATAACAAGGTCGCGTGCAGGAAACTGCAAGCGCATCGGTCTTTGAAAATTGAACAACAGAATTTCAAGCACTG
>JAZOLR010000017.1:0-18799 GCA_045653255.1 Eubacteriales bacterium
CTCTTGACAAACAACAGTCTTTTTGCCATTTCTGAAGCATACAGAACTCTCCGTACAAACCTTATGTATACAGGCAATGTTGAAAAATCCCCTGTATATGCGGTAACGAGTTCTGCCCCGAACGAGGGAAAGACACTTAACTGCCTTAACATCGCGCTTTCATACGCGCAGATAGGCAAGAAAACTCTCGTTATCGACCTTGATATGAGAAACCCCTCTCAACATATCGCGCTTGAGATGGATAACCATAATGGCGCAAGCGAATTTCTCGCAGGCGTGTCCGAAAAACCGAACTTCAAAAAGACAATATATGAAGGGCTTCATTTGATGTGCGGCGGCAGAGTTCCCCCTGACCCATCGGAACTTCTTCATTCAAAGAGATTTATAGAACTTTTAAATATCGCAAAAGAACAGTACGACGCAATATTCCTTGACCTTCCTCCCGTTGGTCTTGTTTCCGATGCCGCTATAATCGCCAATTCCGTTACGGGTTATATAATGGTGCTTGAAGCGGGTTACAGTGATATGAAATACGTACTTGAAGCGACAGGCGCGCTTGAAGCAGTAAAGGCAAACATAATAGGTTTCATATTGAACGGTATAGACCCGAAACAAGATAAAATGTATTATGCAAAGTACGGCAAAACGAGCAAATACGCAAGTGAGTACAACGGAGCGATACGCTAATGAAGATTTGTGATTTTCATTCACATATTCTCCCTGCTCAAGACCACGGAAGCGACGGAATAGAAACTTCCCGCGTCCAACTTGATATAATGCATAAAGCAGGTGTCACGGAAGTTGTCGCAACTCCGCATTTTTACGCCCACCGCGAAAGCGTTGAGTCTTTTCTTGAAAGAAGAGAATGCTCAAAATCGAAAATTCTTCCTTACGCCGAAACCCTCGGCGTAAAGTTGTATATAGGCGCGGAAGTGCTTTTATGTCCCGGAATGGAGAATATGGAAGGGCTTGAAAAACTGTGCATAGAAGGCACGAATACACTCTTGCTTGAACTTCCGTTTGCTCATTGGAGTAACGACCTTATATCTACGGTATATAAAATCAGCCGTATGGATTTTACCGTAGTTATGGCGCATATAGACAGATATATGAAAAGAGATTTGTCGCGAATAACGGAAATAACAAACCTCAATTATCAGTTGAATGCCTCTTCTTTGCGTTCGTTTTTTGGCAGAAAGCAAATACTTTCTCTTATTGACGAAGGTATGATTTCCGCCATCGGCAGCGACTTGCACGGCAGAAAAGGCTATGGCGACTTTACAAAAGCGCTCAAAGTAATGGGCGAAAACAGAGTTTCTATGATTGCAGAAAATACGGAAAAACTTCTTACGTCAACTCCGTCTGCAAAATAAAAAAACAAAAGAAAGGCAGAATTTATGGGAAAAGCAATGCTTGAAAAAATAAAAGAATCGCTTATGTCGGTTTTTCCCGTAACGGCAATAGTCGTTTTATTGAATATTATAGGACTTGCCGATTTTTCAACAAGAGAAATGACGGTGTTTCTCGGTTCTGCTGTGTTCTTGGTAATAGGTATAGGACTTTTCGGACTTGGCGCGGACATTGCAATGTCGCCTATGGGTGAACACGTCGGCGCAGGTCTTTCAAAGTCGAAAAAACTTTTGCTTCTCTTGTCGGTCTGCTTCGTTATGGGTGTGCTTATTACCGTTGCAGAACCCGACCTTACCGTACTTGCACATCAGGTGAAAGATGCAATAAACGGCACAGCCCTCATCTATGCCGTCGGTATAGGTGTCGGTATATTCCTCGTTATCGCGGTAGTGAAGATAGTTTTCCATATCCCGCTTTCCTCGGTTCTTATGTTTTTTTATCTCCTTATGTTTTCTATCGCACTACTTGCCGAGATAAAAGACCAAGGCGCGTTCCTTGCACTTGCATTTGACTCGGGCGGAGTTACGACAGGCCCTATAACCGTACCGTTTATAATGGCGCTCGGCGTCGGTATCGCCGCCACCCTCGGCGGAAAAAACGTCAGCGAAAACAGTTTCGGTCTTATCGCTATGTGTTCTGTCGGACCTATGATAGCGGTGCTTTTCCTCGCACTTACTGCGAATGGGGAAATGACCTACAGTATTTCCGACGAATATTACATAGCCGAAAATATCGGCGCAACAGTTTTCGCAAAACTTCTCTCTACTTTTGAAGAAGTCTTGATTGCCCTCGGTCTTATAGTTGTTTTCTTCCTCGTATTGCAGATAGTATATCTCAAACTTCCGTGGAAGAAACTCAAAAGAATGGCGATAGGAATTGCCTATACGCTTTTCGGTCTCGTTATATTCCTCACTTCCGTGTCCGTCGGATTTATGCCTATGGGTTTCAAACTCGGCGAACAACTTGCCACAAATTCTACCGTGCTTGTAATATTCGGATTCGTTCTCGGTATGGTGGTCGTACTTGCAGAGCCTGCCGTCTACGTCCTCAATAAACAAGTAGAAGACATCACCGATAAAGCGGTTAGCAAAAAATCCGTGATGATTGCTCTTTCCGTCGGTGTCGGTGTATCTATCGGACTTTCAATGCTCCGTATAGTGTATGATTTCAACGTAATGTACTATCTTATACCGGGTTACCTTATCTCCATAGGCCTTTCATTCTTCGTTCCCGGTCTTTACACCGCGATAGCATTCGACTCGGGCGGAGTAGCATCAGGACCTCTTACCTCAGGTTTTATTCTCCCTCTTGCCGTCGGCGCGTGCTATGCTGTGCAGGGAGTTGACAAAATAATGAGCGATGCATTCGGCGTTGTCGCAATGGTCGCAATGACACCCTTGATAACGATACAGTTGCTCGGTTTCGGTGCAATAATGCGACGCAGAGTTCATACCCGTATCGCAATGAGAAGAATTCTCAGCGCGGACGACGAGCAGATTATCAACTTTATGTAAGGAGGAAAGCGTTATGAGCGAAGAAAAGAAAACCGCAGGAAAAACCTCTGCGAAAAAGCAATCGCCCTCGCAGAGTACGCGAAAACCCTCTGCACAAAAATCCACACAGAAAAAACACCTTCCCCCGAAACTCAAACTTCTTTTCACAATAGTGAACAGAGAAAAAGCAGAACTCTATACCGACCTTTTGCAGTCCTTTGGCGTGAATATGCAACTCTATATGAGCGCACAGGGGACGGCAAGCACGGAAGTGCTTGACCTTCTCGGACTTTCTCACTCCGACAAAGCAGTTATTGTCAGCGTTATAAGAGAAGATAAATCCAAGGCGGCAATGAGTTTCCTTGAAGAAAAATTCAGAACGATAAAGAACGGAAAAGGCATAGCCTATACAGTACCTATGACGGGCACGATAGGTGTTGCTATATACCAATTCCTTGCAAATATGAAAACGGAAGAAAGGAAGCAGAGATAATGACGAAATTCAATCACGAAGTCATAATGTGTATAGTTAACGCAGGATTCTCGGAAGCGGTAATGGATGCCGCAAGAGACTTCGGCGCACGCGGCGGTACTGTTATAAGAGCAAGAGGTACAGCAAATTTAGAAGCGGAAAAACTCTTCCAAATATCCGTTCAACCCGAAAAAGAAATGGTAATGATATTGGTAGAAAGCAAAATCCGTGACGATATTCTTCACGCGCTCTATCGCGCAGTAGGTCTTAATACCCCCGGACAGGGAATTGCCTTCTCTCTCCCCGTTGACAGCGTTGTCGGACTTTCAAGTTTCTCAGACGAAAAAATAGAGAAATTAGAGAAAAAGGAAAAGAAAGAGCAAACAGAAGAAAAAGAAGAACAAGAATAAAAAACGCTCGCGCCATCAAAAAGATAGCGCGAGCAATTTTTTATATAAATAAAAGGCATACAAAACAAAGGCACGAAAGATTTTGGTCTTTCGTGCCTTTGTCATTTATTGAAATTAAATCTCAATATCGAATTCTTTTCTGCCTTCTACGTGAGGAATGAAAGTCTTCTTTCCGCCGTCTTTGATTGTGATGTTGTATTTGCATCCGCGGAATACTCTCGTTACCTTTACATTTTTCCAATCTGCAGGGAGGCAGGGATTTATTTCAAGGCCGTCCCACTTTGCGCGTACACCGAGAATGTACTGCGTAGCAGCGATATACATCCAAGAAGCAGTACCTGTGAGCCAACTTACGTTCGCAAGACCGAACTTGTCGCTTTCAGGGCCGAAGATATTAGACGCATAAACGTAAGGCTCTGCCTTATATCTCCATTCGCCTGCTTTTGCCTGCGCTATCATAGGAAGCAACTGATGATAGTACTTGTATGCGTTTTCGGGGCGTCCAAGCATACATTCTGCGATAATTGCCCAAGTGTTTGCGTGGCAGAATACGCTTCCGTTTTCGCCGCAACCCTTGTTATAGTAGGTGAGCGGGTCTTCTTTTGAAGGATAGTCCGCCATAGAAGGATGTATCTTCTTTACGCCAAGTTCGGTGTCAAGCATAGCCTTTACGCTATCCATTGCCGTCTTCGCATCGTTACCCATACCCGAGATAACTGCCCAACTCTGTGTGTTGAGCCAGATTTTTGCTTGAGGCTCGGATTTAGAGCCGATGAAAATACCTTCGTCGGTGATGCAGCGTCTGTACCATTCGCCGTCCCAAGCGAGTTCGTTTACGAGTTTCTTCTGTGCTTCGTAAATGTCAAGATATTTCTGACCGTCTTCGCCCTTGAGTTTAGCCATTTCTGCCATCATAGGAAGAACTGTACCGAACTGCATCGAAGTCCAGATGCTTTCACCCTTGCCCTTGCGGCATACTTTGTAGAGCATATCGTTCCAGTCGGAAGAGAGCATAAGCGGGAAACCGTGCTCGCCGAGATTTGCCATTGTGAAGTCGATAGACTTCTTTATGTGATTCCAAACGGTATCTTCACCGCCGTCATAGAATACCACCTTGTCGTCGAGATAATCCGTCTTACCTTCTTCCATTACGATGTGGTAAGCCGCCATAACGAGCCACAAGTGGTTGTCAGAGTGAATTCTCGTTACAGGCTCCCAGCCTTCTGTCGGGAAGCAGTAGTGGTTGCAATGACCGTCTTTGTACTGCTGTGAGAAGAGAAGATTGAGTTTGTCTTTTGCACGCTCGGTAGAGAAGGGTACCATAGAAAGAATATCCTGCGCCGTATCACGTACACCAACGCCGCGGAAAGTACCCGTTGCATAGTAGGAAATGTTACGTGAGAACTGGAAGTTTCTTTCTGCCTGATAAGGATTCCAGATGTTAATCATCGTCTCTGCATCTTTATCGGGGATTTCGCAACTGAACTTGGAGAGGTGTTCGTCCCACATCTCTTTAAGTCCTGCAAATGACTTGGAAACGAAATCGGCATTTCTGCAGTTTTCAACGGACGCCTTTATATCGTCTTCGGTCATAGCCGCACCGAGATATACGTTTACAGTCTTTTCTTCTCCTGCTTTGAGGTCAACGTCGATTTCCAAAGCGAAGCAGGGGTCGCCGCCGTAAAGGGTGGAGTTTGTGCAGTTGCCCTTTTCTATATTCTGGGGATTTTCTTCAGAACGGTAAGCACCTACGAATTCGTCACGGTCGCAGTCGAATCCGCTCACTTTTGCATCGGTAGCAAAGTAAATAAGAGGAGTTTCGTCAGGCTTCGGTTGGCTTTCAACACCGTACTTATAAACGAGAATATCTCCCATATTGTACGCTGTAAGGTGATGCTTGTTGTAGCACTGCCATTGAAGTTCACGCATAAATTCCATCATACCGAGTTCAACGAAGGGGAAGAGTTTTATCTTCTTGTCTTCTTTTGACGTGAGTTTGATGTTCCAGATAAGGCAGTTTTCATACTTGCCTACAAAATACGTGGAAACTGCAGAAACACCGTTCTTTTCTGCTTCAAATCTTGTGTAACCCATACCGTGAGTGGATTTCCAAACCTCGGGCTTTGACTTGCAGGGCTCGTTTGTAGGGCACCAGTAGTCCGCGCCGTCTTTTATATAGGAGTAAAAACCGCTTCTGTCGGTCGGTACGTGGAAAAACTTATAGTGGTTGATACGCCAAATTTGAGGGCTCTTGTAGAATGCTACACCGCCGCCTGCCTGCGTCATCATTGTGTGGAACGTGCCGTTTGAAAGATAGTTCATCCAAGGAGTAGGGGTGTTGTACTTGTCAAAACTGATTTCCTTTTTCTCGTTATTGAAAAAATACATTTATTTTTTCCTTTCTTGTATGTATATTTTAATTATTCACCGAAAGTTATAGTGTGTCTTCTGCTATACTGCTTACCTGCATCGAGAACGGTTATATATTCTTTTTCTTCAAGTATGCCCTTTGTGTCTACAAAGTCGCCCATACCGTCCCACGGCTCAATGCAAATATATTTTGCGTTAGGCTTTGTCCAGAGAAGCATATTGTTGATGCCTTCAAACTCGACTTTTACTTTGTGAGCGGGATTCTTGCCTACAAGTTCAACCGCCTTGAATTTGGTATCGAGGAAAACAAGCGCGTCAATTGCGAAATAGTCGTACTTCAACGCCAATTCTTTTCCGTTTTCGAGTATCGTTTCCTGCTTTCTCGAAATACCGCCCTCAATGAGATTAGTTACAAGTGTCTCGTTGTTTTCGAATACAATCTTGTAGTCCTCTATTCCCTCGGGTGTTGCGTATGCTTCGTGACCGCCGACAGCACAGTAAAGAGGCTTCTTGTCCGTATTCTCTACGCGGTATTCAACCAAAAGTGAATTCCCCGAAAGAGTATAAGCAACATCAAAATTAAATTCAAAAGGATAGCACTCGCGAGTCTCATCGCTTGCGTTAAGACGGAAAACCGTGTGAATGTCATCTTCTTCAACAACTTCAAACTCGCTAACCTTTGCAAATCCGTGCTTGATAGTAAGACTGTATTCTTTTCCGTTGTAGTTGTACTTGTTGTCTTTAAGTCCGCCGCAGATAGGGAACATGATAGGCGCGCGTCCTGCCCAAACGGAAGCATCTCCGCACCAGAGATAGTCGTGACCGTCTTTTCCCGTGACGCTCTGCAATTCCGCGCCAAGAGTACTGATGGTTACTGTGAGACAATCGTTTTTCATTGTAATTATACGGGACATAATTAAACCTCTCTCATAGTAAATTTTAAGTATTCAAATTTAATAATCTAAACATAACGTTGACAGTTTTAAATAGTCAACTATTATTATAACATATTTTATACGTAAAGTCACTACTGTTTTGAACTTTTTTTAACTTTTTTTGACATTTTTAAAAAATGTTGAAAATCACGCAAAATAATGAAAATAATTTTCATTTTTCTGCAAAAACAGGCGAAACGCAAAAATAAAATGAAAAAATATTTTTTAATTGTAAATTTTGCGAAAAAAATAATAATTTTTATTGACAAACGAATAATAATAGTGTAAAATGAAGAAAAGTGAAAAGTTTTTTCACGAAAAAACAGCAAAAACAAGCGCGTAAAAAAACTCGTTTGTTAGCATAGTATCTTGATTTTTGGGAGGGGAAATATGAACAGAACGCTGCTTCTTGCCCAGTCTCTTTATGCAGAGATGGGGAAGTCGGAGAAAAAAGTTGCGGATTGGCTCTTTTCCCACTCCGGCGAAATTTTTTCTTTGTCGATCACAGACCTCGCCGAAAAATGCGAGAGCAGCGAAGCGACGATAGTCAGATTTTCGCGTCGTCTCGGATTTTCGGGGTACGGAGATTTGAAACTTTCTCTTGCACAGGAAGTTGACAAAAAGATAATCTCCCCCTATATAACTTCGTCGGATACTTGCTATGAAATTTTTGAAAAACTTTGTAACGATACCTATCTTTCGCTTGAAAGAACGAAAAAACTTCTCGTCTCCGAAAACATGGCTAACGCGGTGAAAACCATAGCAAACGCGAAAAAAGTCGTGCTTGTCGGACTAGGAAGTTCGGCTACCTTTGCGGCAGAAACCGCGAACAAGTTTCTTCGCGCAGGATACAACGCCGTGTCTTACGGAGATACGCACATGCAGATTATCGCGGTCTCTCAACTTTCTGACGGCGACGTGCTTATCGGCGTATCGCAGTCAGGCTCGTCGAAAGATATCGTCGAGTGTCTCAAACTTGCGAAAAGTAAAGGTGTCACTACGATATGCGTGACGGGTAAGGAAAAATCCCCGATAACGAGACAGAGTGATATAATCATCATCACGGATACAGAAGAAGTGCGCCACGGATACCTCGGACTCAACTCCCATATCTCCCGCACTCTCATTATGGATGCTCTCTGCGTCGGAATTGCGTACACGGGCGAGGACCGTATCGCAGGTATCAGTAAAAATGCGGCAACCCTTCAGTCGAAGCGCATAAACGAAAACGAATAACTCTAAAAATTAAATAAATTCACAAAATTCTTACGGAGGAAGACAATGAAAATTCTGGTAATCAATGCAGGAAGTTCATCTCTTAAATATCAACTTTTTGATATGGAGGACGGCACTGTAATTGCCAAAGGTCTTTGCGAGAAGATCGGCATTGGCGGTGCGGTAACGCACAAACGCCCCGGAAAAGAGAACTACTCGGCAGAAGTAGAACTCAAATCTCACGATGACGCTATCGCGCTCGTGCTCAAACTCCTTACCGACAAGGAACTCGGAGTGATAGGCTCGGTTGACGAGATAGGCGCAGTAGGTCACCGCGTAGCACACGGCGGAGAAAAACTTAAAAAGTCTGCTCTTATAGGAGATGCGGAACTTGAGTATCTCTACTCAATAGTAGGTATCAATCCTCTCCACGGACCACCTGCAATAAAGGGAATAGAGGCTTGCCGCAAAATAATGGCAAATACTCCTCAGGTAGGAGTGTTCGACACCTCTTTCTACAGCGATATGAAGGAAGAGGCTTATATATACGCTCTCCCCTATGAATACTACGAAAAGTATCAACTTCGTAAGTACGGCTTCCACGGTACGTCTCACAGATACGTATCCGCTCGCGCGGCAGAAATGCTCGGCCGTCCTATCGAAGATTTGAAGATAATCGTTTGCCACCTCGGAAACGGCTCGTCCATCACGGCAGTAAACAAAGGCATTGCGGTAGACACGTCAATGGGCTTTACCCCTCAGGACGGTCTTCCCATGGGAACGAGAAGCGGTGCGCTTGACCCCACGGTTATCACTTACATAATGAAAAACGAAAATATCACCCCCGAACAGATGGATGATATTATGAACAAGAAATCGGGACTTCTCGGTGTTTCAGGCGTATCAAGCGACTGCCGCGAAGTAATGATAGCGGAAAAAGACGGAAATAAGAGAGCGAAACTCGCCCTTGACATTCTCATCCGCAGTATAAAGAAGATTGTCGGCTCGTACATTGCGGAAATGAACGGCGTTGACGCTCTCTGCTTCACTGCAGGTATCGGTGAAAACGATAGCGTGATCCGTGAACGCGTATGCAGCGATATGGAATATCTCGGAATTGAGATTGACCGCGACGTTAACACAAACGCAAAACGCGGAACGCAAGTTGACATCTCCGCGAAGAGCGCAAAAGCAAAGACGCTTGTTATCCCCACCGATGAGGAATATATGATAGCGTTGGATACCCAAAAAATAGTTACTAAATAATTGAAAGGAATATACAGAAATGCAATCACCATTCGAAATCAAAAAAGAAATATGCGAAGTAGGTCACAAACTCTACGCTAAAGGCTACGTTGCCGCAAACGACGGTAACATCTCCGTAAAAGTAAGCGACAATGAATACTACTGCACACCTACAGGCGTATCCAAAGGCGACCTTACCCCCGATATGATTATCAAAATCGACGGTACAGGTAAGGAACTCGAAGGAAAACTCAATCCTTCTTCCGCAATCAAGATGCACCTCCGTGTGTACAGAGAGCGTCCCGACGTAAACGCAGTTGTTCACGCTCATCCCCCTGTTGCTACTGCATTCACAGTTGCAGGAGTTGAACTTGACCAGTACATTCTTCCCGAAGCAGTTCTCACAATAGGAAACGTTCCTACCTGTGAATACGGAACTCCTTCCACTATGGAAATTCCCGACTCCCTTATGCCTTACATACAGAACCACGATGCATTCCTTCTCAAGAACCACGGTGCTCTTACAGTAGGATGCAACTTGAAGAAGGCTGCTTTCGTTATGGAAGAAGTTGAATTCAACGCAGTTATCTGCAAGCACGCAAGAGAACTCGGAAACGTAGAAGAAATTCCTTGCGATCAACTTGAAAAACTTATGGAACTCCGTCAGAAGATGCAGATTCCCGGAAAGCACCCCGGATGCAAGAAGTGTAAGAACCTCGGCACAAGCAACTGCCGTTGCAAGCACAACGCAGAAGGCGGTCACACCTGCACATGCGGCGGTGACAAGGTTGCAAATGCAGATCCCGCACTCGTTGCCGAAATCACAAAGAGAGTAATCGCTGCCCTCGGAAAATAATTGAAGAGAGGGTAAGTTATGGCAATAAACTGGACAGCCGCGCAGATCGAAGAGATCGTAAAAAACGTTCTGGCACAGGTGAAAGAAACTGACGCTCCCAGCAAAACGTGGGATGCGACGTCCTACTGCGGAAGAAAACTCGTCGGCGTATACGAAGATATGAACGACGCAATAGAAGCCGCAAATGCAGGATATCGCGCAATCCGTTCGATGAGAGTGGAAGAAAGAGAAAAACTTATCACAAAGATAAGAGAACTCACCCGTGCGGAAGCATCTGTTATGGCTGCGCTCGGTGTTGCCGAGACAAAAATGGGAAGAGTTGACCACAAAACTGCAAAACATATACTCGTAGCGGACAAAACCCCCGGTACAGAGGATATAGTTTCTAATGTGAAAACGGGAGACTTCGGTCTTACCCTCACGGAGATGGCTCCTTTCGGAGTTGTGGGAAGCATCACCCCCTCGACAAACCCAAGCGAAACGGTTATTTGTAACAGTATAGGAATGATAGCGGCAGGAAACGGAGTTGTATTCAATCCCCACCCGAATGCTATCGCTACTTCAAACTACGCAGTAGACCTTGTAAACCGCGCATGCGCGGCGGCAGGCGGGCCGAAAGTGCTCGTTTCGTCGGTTGCAAAGCCTACACTCGATACTGCGAATATTATGTATAAACATCCGTCTATTCGCCTCCTCGTTTGTACGGGCGGCCCCGGAGTTGTGAAAGCAGTGCTTTCCTCCGGCAAAAAGGCGATAGGCGCAGGCGCGGGAAATCCCCCCGTTATCGTTGACGATACCGCCGATATAAGAAAGGCATCGAAGGACATCATCGACGGATGCACCTTTGATAACAATCTCCCTTGTATCGCCGAAAAGGAAGTCTTCGCTTTCAACAATATTGCGGATGAACTCATTTCGGGAATGCAGGCAAACGGCGCGTATAAAATAACGAGAGCACAGGCGGATAAACTCGCAGAAATCGTTTTGAACGACGTTAAAAACCCGAAGACAGGTATAGTTAAAAAGGTAGTAAACAGAGATTGCGTCGGAAGAGATGCTCGCGTCCTTCTTGAAAAGATAGGCGTAAGCGTAGGCTCTGATATAAGATGTATCATCTGCGAAGTTCCTTTTGAACACCTCTTCGTTCAGGAAGAACTTATGATGCCAATACTCCCCATAGTGAGAGTAAGCAACATAGACGAGGCAATTGAACTTGCGGTGAAGGCAGAGCACGGAAATCGCCACACAGCACACATGCACTCGAAGAATATCGACAATCTCACTCGCTTTGCGCGTGCGGTTGAAACTACGATATTCGTAAAGAACGCCCCCTCGTACGCAGGAATAGGCTTCGGCGGGGAAGGGCACGCAACCCTCACTATCGCAGGCCCGACAGGCGAGGGAATAACCTCGGCAAAGAGTTTCACAAGACTCCGCCGTTGCGTTATGGCAGATAACTTCCGTATAATATAAGAAAGGAAATAAAGCAAATGGATTTTAGCGCTTCACAACTTGAGAGCATAGTGCGCAAAGTTCTCGGCGAAATGGGCACGTCTGCACCCGCAGGCGAAATCCCCAAGACGGGAAAAGTTGCAATGCTTACCTCACAGAAGACAATAGAAGTAAAAGAATTCGCTATCCCTGCGCTTGAGGATGACGATATCCTCGTAAAAGTTGAAGGATGCGGCGTGTGCGGCACTGACGTTCACGAGTGGAAGGGAGACCCCTTCGGACTTATCCCCGTAACTCTCGGTCACGAGGGTACAGGTGAGGTTATCGCGCTCGGTAAGAACGTAAAAGTCGATACCGCAGGCAGACCTCTCAAAGTAGGCGACAAGATAGTGACTTCCGTTATCAGTTGCGGCGAGTGTAACATCTGCCGTCTCCAGCCCGCGCACACGAACCTCTGCGACAAGCAGGGCGTATTCGGACTTATCGCGCACAGCGACGCTCAACCTTTCACAGGTTGGTTCGCTACCCACCTTCTCATTAGAGGCAAGGGTTCTACCTACTTTGTAGTAAACGACCTCAACCTCAACGAGAGAATGTTGCTTGAACTTGCAACCGTTGCAGTTCACGCATACGAAAGAGGAGCAAAAACAGGTCTTCTCAACTTCAACAGTAAAGTACTTATTCAGGGACTTGGCCCCGTTGGTCTTATGATGATTTCCGTACTTCGTGCGGCAGGTATCAACCACATCATAGCAATCGACGGAACACCCAAGCGTCTTGAAATGGCAAAGAAACTCGGTGCAAAAACGCTTATCAACTTCCGCGAATACGACACTCTCGACAAGAGAATTGAAGCAGTCAAGGCAGTTACCTACGGAAGCGGCGCCGACTTCGTATTCCAGTGCACAGGCGCTCCAGCAGCGGCATCCGATGCGTACAGTTACGTACGTCGCGGCGGCGGATTCTGTGAAATGGGCTTCTTCGTAAACAACGGAGAATTTTCAGTAAATCCTCACTTCGCATTCTGTAACAAGGAAATCAACCTCGTTGGCTCTTGGGACTACAGTGCAGAGGACTATCCTACCACTATGGCGTTCTTGCGTCAGGCAAGAGAAATGAAGATTCCGATAGAGGAACTCATCACTCACTCCTATCCTCTTGACAAACTCAACGAGGCTATGGAAATGAACGTTTCTCAGCAGGGCATCAAGATCTGCTACATAGCGGAATAAGAAAAGGAGTAACCTCGTATGGCACTCGGCATGATTGAGGTCTACGGCTTCACAACTTCGATAATAGTCGCCGACAAGGTGGCGAAAACGTCTGACGTAAAGGTCGTTGCTATCGACAAAAACAAGCCTGCAAACGGCGACTCCGCCGAAGTACCGCTTGTTATGATAGTGAAATTTGAAGGTGATACCGCAGCAGTAGAGTCTGCGCTTGAAGCAGGAAAGGCCGAAGCGGAAAAAAGAGGACTCTACATCACCTCGAAGATAATTTCGAGACAGTCCCCCGAGATAGAATGGTTTGCCCACCTCGGAGCGACAGGAAAAGACAAACTCCGCAACAAAGCGGAAGCAAAATCAAAAAAATAAAAAATAAAAAATAAATTATAATTTTAAGGAGAAACACATCATGAAAGAAGCATTGGGAATGGTTGAAACCAGAGGTCTTGTTGCAGCAATCGAAGCAGCAGATGCAATGGTAAAGGCAGCAAACGTAGAACTTATCGGCAGCGAAAAGATCGGTAGCGGTCTCGTAAGCGTTATGGTAAGGGGCGACGAAGGAGCAGTTAAGGCAGCAGTTGAAGCAGGCGGCGCAGCAGCGTGCTCTCTCGGCGAAGTTATCGCTACTCACGTAATTCCTCGTCCTCACGCAGACGTTGAAAAGATTCTTCCTGCTCTTAAATAATTAAGAAGTTAAGAAACTATGGAAAAGGCAATAGCGTTACTCGAGGTTCAGTCTATGGTTGCCGCCATTGCAGGTCTTGACGCAATGGTAAAGGCAGCAGACGTAGAACTTATTCACGTCGAGAAGCGCTTGGGTGGACGACTTGTTACAGTAGTCGTTGAAGGCAACGTTTCCTCTGTCGAAGCAGCCGCAAGAGCAGGCGCGGCAGAGGCGGCGGTTGTCGGAAAAGTGAAACTCTGTGAAGTCATCGCTCGTCCGCATCCCGACGTAATGAAATTCTTGAAAACAGAATAAAAACAAAAAATCAAATAAAAATTAAAAAAACTTTATTTTAAATGGAGGAAATTAAAATGGAAGCATTGGGAATGGTTGTAACCAGAGGTCTTGTTGCAGCAATCGAAGCAGCAGATGCAATGGTAAAGGCAGCAAACGTAGTTCTTATCGGTAGCGAAAAGATCGGTAGCGGTCTCGTAAGCGTTATGGTAAGAGGTGACGTAGGAGCAGTTAAGGCAGCAGTTGAAGCAGGCGGCGCAGCAGCGTCCTCTCTCGGCGAAGTTATCGCTACTCACGTAATTCCTCGTCCTCACGCAGACGTTGAAAAACTTCTTCCTTCCATCAAATAATTGAAAGCCGCAGGGAAGGGAATTTCCCTTCCGCAAAAGACTTGAAAGTTATCTTGATTTGAAGAAAAACTATTCAACGCACGACAAAAATTGTCAGACCTACGGTATTGAGGCGTTGCCTCAATACCGTGCCCTGCGGGGCAAAAAAACAAAAGATAAAAAGCATAGCAAAAACCGTAAAGTTGAGAACAATTTCCGTTTTTTAAAAACGGGTAAACATATATAAGTAAACGTAAAAAGGAGCAGTAAAATGGAACTCAATAGTTCACAAATTGCCGAAATGGTGAAAAAAGTATTGAACGAGATGAACACATCAGCGTCAAATAGCGCAGACGGTGACATTCCCGTCGGTGTGTCAAACAGACACATTCACCTCTCACGTGAGCACCTTGACATTCTCTTCGGCGCAGGATATGAACTCACACCTATAAAGGACCTTTCCCAGCCCGGACAGTACGCGTGCAAGGAACTTCTCACTATCGTCGGCCCGTCTCTTCGCCCGATAGAAAACGTCCGTGTCCTCGGCCCTATCCGCCGCGAATCTCAAGTTGAAATATCCGTGACTGACTCCTATACCCTCAAGGTAAAGCCCCCCGTACGCGAGTCGGGAAAGATACAAGGCTCTGCCCCCATCACGATAATAGGCCCTCGCGGAGTGGTAACTCTTAAAGAGGGTTGCATTATAGCAAACCGCCATATACACATGCACACAACCGACGGCGCGAAATTCGGCGTCTCTGACGGTGACTACGTAACAGTAGACGTAAACGGCAAAAAGCGTACAAGATGGTACGATGTACAGGTGAGAGTATCCGATGCTTTCGCACTTGAAATGCACGTAGACACAGACGATGCAAACGCAGCAGGTATAGGCAACGGCTGTAAAGTAAAACTCGTTAAGGAATAAGAGGTAAAAGAAATGTTAAAAGGCATAGTAGTAGACAACATAGTATCTACAAGAAAGCAGGATTCCCTCGTAGGAAGCAAATTCCTTGAGGTGAAAATCATAGAAAACGGGCAACCCACCGACAAATATCTTATCGCGGTGGACAGCGTCGGCGCAGGTATCGGTGAAACCGTACTTATCACGCAGGGAAGCCCTGCAAGACTTGCTCTTCACAATCAGCAGTCACCCGTTGACGCGGTTATAGTAGGTATAGTAGACTGATTTCGGAGAATTACCTGAATGTTAACAGAACTTAAGAAAAAGATACAAAACGGCGGTGTCATCGGTGCGGGCGGCGCAGGCTTCCCCTCGTATGCAAAAATGGCACCCGGCGCCGACACACTTATAGTAAACGGCGCGGAATGTGAGCCGCTTTTGTATACCGACTACGTTCTTTTGCGCGAGTATATGCAGCGACTTATCGCCGCTATCACCGTCGTTGCGAAAGAACTCGGAGTCAAGCAGTCTTTTCTCGCTATGAAAAATCACACGGCGGAAAAACTCTCGCTCACAGACGGACAAAAACTTGCGGAGAATATCTATATCCGTTCACTTCCCGACGTCTATCCTATGGGAGATGAGATAATCCTCATCTATGAAACCACGAAGAGAATAGTCCCCCCGGGAAAACTTCCTATGCATTGCGGCGTTATAGTCTATAACGTAGAAACAGTACTTAATATAACGAAGTGTATAGAAAGCGATACCCCCGTCGTTGAGAAATGGCTCACAGTCGGAGGCGATATAGAAAATCCGAGAGTAGTCCGTGTTTCCGTCGGTATAAGAATACGCGACCTCTTCCGTACACTCGGCGTCACAGTTGACGACGACCACGTCGTAATAGACGGCGGCCCCTCAATGGGAAAAATAGTAAATCACAATACGGGCGTAGTGCTCAAAAATACGAAAGCACTCCTCGTTCTTCCGAAAAACTGCGTAGCCGTGTCCTCAAAGCAAGTGACACTCGACGCGCAGATTCGCCGCGGCTCATCGGCTTGTTGCCAGTGTACCCGTTGCACCGATATGTGCCCCCGCGCTCTTATCGGTTACCCATTAGCACCGCACAAACTTGTAAGAGTAGCCGCATCGGGTGAAAAACTTGATCCCTCACTTTACATAAGCGCGACAATGTGTTCAAGTTGCGGAATATGCGAAACTGCGGCTTGCTGTCAGGGACTTTCCCCGAAAGATATGATAGCAAACCTCAAAACAGAACTCGCAAAGAAAAAACTTCGCTACGTAGACGAAAAAACTCCCACTCCCTCAGAGCAAAGAGACTATCGCCTCGTGCCGAGTGAAAGATGGAAAGCGCTCCTCGGAGTAGATAAGTTTGACAGAGAAGCAATACTCTACAATGTAAAAATAATACCCGATTTTATAGAAATCCCAATGAAAGGCCATATAGGGCTTCCGTCGATCCCTTGCGTAAAAGTAGGCGACTACGTCAAATACGGCGACAAGATAGCAGATGCGGCAGACGGACTTTCCGTACCTCAGCATTCGTCAATAGACGGCAGAGTTTTCGTTGCGGATAGCGAAAAAATCATAATAGAAAAACAAAACACAAAAATCACTGAATAAGGATAAAATTTTATGTATCAGGCTGTTGGTGTAATAGAAATAAAAAGCATAGCAAAGGGCATTGAAGCGTGTGACGCCGCACTCAAAAGCGCAGGCATCAGTCTCGTTTCCGCGCATCCCGCGTGTCCCGGTAAATACGAGATGATACTCACAGGAAGCATCTCCGACGTTACCGCCGCCGTAGAGCACGTAAAAGGCAGATACGGCGAGACACTCGTTGATGAAAGCATAATGGGAAGAATAGACGCGGCAGTTATTTCCGCCCTCTTCGGCGCACAGATTGCGAAAAGGGAAGGAAGCCTCGGCATTATAGAGACTTTCTCGGCAGCCTCTGCAATAAAAGCGGCAGATATAGCAGTAAAAACCGCAAGAGTTGAAATATACGACCTCCGCGTATCTCGCGGAATGGGCGGAAAGGGTATAGTACTCGTTACAGGTGAAGTCGGTGACGTCACCGCCGCAGTTGAAGCGGGTGCCGCCCACGCAAAGCAGCAAGGACTCCTTTCCAATATGTCCGTTATAGCCGCACCTCACAAAGATTTGTGGGAACAAATGTGAAAATCCTTTCGGGAGTAATTACGTATGGAAAACGTTAAATTTATAATAGAAAAAAGCGAGAGAATTGAAAAACTCAAAAACGACCTCTACGCGAAAATGCCCGAAATAGAGGCAGACCGCGGTGTGCTCGTTACGGAGAGTTACAAGGCGACAGAAGGCCAACCTATAATAAAGCGCCGCAGCGCCGCATTCTCTCACATACTTAAAAATATACCGATAATAATCAGAGATAACGAACTTATCGTAGGCTCAAACTCGATAGCGCCCCGCGGTTGTCAGGTTTTCCCCGAGTATTCTTACGAATGGCTCGAAGCAGAGTTTGACACAGTAGAGCATAGAGCCGCAGACCCTTTCTATATCTCCGAAGAAACGAAAAACCGTCTTCGTGAGGTATACCCCTATTGGAAGGGAAGAACGACAAGCGATTTGGCAAAAGCAAATATGGCGCCCGAAGCGTTTGCCGCATTCACAGTACATAATATCTTCACCGTTGGAAACTACTTCTACAACGGCGTAGGTCACGTCTGCGTAGACTACAAAAAAGTAGTAAACCACGGCTATTCCAAAATAATAGACGAAGCAAGACAAGCACTCGCGAAACTCGATAAAGGAAAGGGCGACTACATTCCGAGAAGCAACTTCCTTTACGCAGTTATAGAGAGTTGCGAAGCGGTTATCGGTTATGCTCACCGTTACGCAGACCTTGCTCGTGAGATGGCAGCGAAGGAAAATAACGCGACAAGACGCGCAGAACTTCTCACAATAGCAGAAAACTGCTCTCGCGTTCCCGAATTCGGCGCACGTAACTTCTATGAAGCGTGTCAGTCTTTCTGGTTCGTACAGCAACTTTTGCAGATGGAGTCAAGCGGACATTCCATTTCCCCCGGTCGCTTTGACCGCTATATGTACCCATTCTACAAAAAAGATAAAGACGAAGGAAAAATCACAGTCGAATTCGCGCAGGAACTTATCGACTGTATATGGGTAAAACTCAACGACCTCAACAAAGTGCGCGATGCCGCATCTGCAGAAGGCTTTGCAGGTTACGGACTTTTCCAGAACCTCATTGTCGGCGGTCAGGACGAAGAGGGAAGAGATACGACAAACGACCTCTCCTTTATGTGTCTTGAAGCATCGATGCACGTTCGTTTGCCCCAGCCTTCCATTACAATGCGCGTATGGAACGGCACACCTCAGGACTTGCTTATAAAGTCAGTCTCCCTCACTCGCGAAGGTCTCGGTATCCCCGCGTACTACAATGACGAGGTTATCATTCCCTCAATGATGTCACGCGGTGTTTCTCTTGAAGACGCGCGCGACTA
>JAZOLR010000018.1:0-4960 GCA_045653255.1 Eubacteriales bacterium
GGGATATGAATGCGGTATCGCACTCGACAGATTCAACGACATAAAAGAAGGCGACGTACTCGAAGCCTTCGTTATGGAAGAAGTAGCAAGATAAGACAACAAAAAAAGCAAGGAAGTGCTTTGTGACCTCCTTGCTTTTTCTTTGCTTTATAAAAATTAAACGGCTGTAATAATTAACACGTATTTCATAGTCATTTTGTCACAAATTATAGCATTTTTTGACTTTTTGCATTTACTCTATTGACTTTATACTTTCAAATACATTATAATATTGACAATATAGCATAATATTTTAAAAAAGGAGAAAACACAAATGAAAACACGCATTATTGCAATGCTTCTCGTTCTTTCTATGCTTGTTCTCGCTCTTGCTTCCTGTGGCGGAGGTAACCCCGACGCAAACGAAGGAAACGGTGCAAGCACGACAGAAGGCGCACAGAACGAATCCAAATGGAAGGACGTTAACTTCAACGGTGAGTCAATCATCATCAGCCTTTCTAACTATGAGCCCAGCGTAGTTAAATCTGCGGGCGCAACAAACAGTATCAAATACATAGCAGGGCCTGATGCTTACACGACTGACTCCGTACAGAATGCAGTATTCGACAGAAACCGCAAGATTGCAACCGAACTCGGTCTTACAGTTATTTATCAGGAATGCGATCAGTATTCTGCTGCTGCAGACAACACCTTGACTGTTATCGAAAACTTCGTTCTCGCGGACCTCGAAGATTCGCCCGACGTTGTTAACACAATGAGTTACGGCGTAGTAAGGGCAGGTATCAAGGGTAACCTCTACAACGTTCTTTCACAGGATAAGGAAAACTACTTTGACCTTACCACAAACGGTTGGTACACCGACTTTATGTATGATAATACTCTTGATGAAAGCAAAATCTACCTCATCACAGGTGACTACTTCATCGATACTCTCCGTTTCGCTTACGGCTTGATGGTTAACATCGATATGTACGACGAAGTATTTGCAAGTGAAGGCGGTACAGAATCCCTCTTCGAACTTATTGAAGCAGGAGACTGGACATACGATGAAGTTGAAAGATGCATCGGAATGGCTTACGTTGATGCTGGCTCAATAGGTCAGAACGACGAGGAAGATACCTACGGTGCAGTAAACGACAGATGGTGGCTCACACGTTCTCTCTTCTCTACTTCAGGTCTTGACATTTTCGAAACAAATGCTGAAGGCAAACTCCAGTACGTTGAAGACATCACAGACCTACACAACTACACAGACGCAATAATGAAACTCACAAGTTCAGACGGTTTCAACTTCGATAGCGCAGCAAACGATTACAACCACACAAACGTATTCATTGAAGGCAGAGCATTGTTCGCATTCGATACCCCCGTTCTTACAATGGAAGGTACGCTTCTTCAGAACATGGACGACAAGATTGCTCTCGTTCCCTATCCTAAATATACAAAAGACGGCACTTATGCCGCACTCGTTTCCGACAACGGTAACGTTGGTGGTGTTCTTTACAACTCCCACAAGTTCACCGAATGCTCTGCATATCTCCAGATGGCAGCAGAAGAGTCCAACAACGGCAAGGGCACTCTCATTTATGAGTACTACGACGTAACTCTCAAGTACAAACTTTCCAACACTCCTGAACAGGTTGCAATGCTTGAGTACATCCGTGAAGGTCTCTGCTCTCCTAAAGCGATGCTCTACGATAACTACTTCGCAAAGAGCGTTAGTTTAAAGGTTGCTACTTCCCTTATGGGCAACTCTATTACAGCAGGAACCAACTCCTTCGCATCCGAGTGGGAATCTCAGTACTCCGCAGTACAGAACGCACTTGAATCCACTCTCGCTACATACGGTCAGCAGGACTAAGTAATAAGTAAAAAGTAAGAGGTAAGAAGTGATTTTTACTTCTTGCTTGCCGAGAATCCCCCAAGTTGAGAAATCAACTTGGGGGATTTATTTTTGCTCCATTTATGGCAAATCGCAAATATTAGTTGTCATTTTGGAATGTTTTGCGTATTATTTTTAGATATCTTGCGTATCATTTTAGATATCTTGTGTAATTGTATACTTTTTTTGCTTTTCTATTTACAACACAACTTTTTTATTGTATAATATTATTTGGTATAACTTAAAAAATCAACAAGGAGAAAAACAAATGAAAACACGCATTATCGCAATGCTCCTCGTTCTTTCGATGCTTGTTCTCTCTCTCGCATCTTGCGGCGGTAAGAGCCCCGAAGTAACCGAAGGAAACGGCGCAGGCACAATATCACCCTCGCAGGAAGAATCCAAGTGGAATGACGTAAACTTCAACGGTGAGTCAATCATCATAAGCCTTTCTACGTATGAAAACACAACGGTAGTTGCAGCAGGTGCCACAAACTCAATAAACTACATTCAGGGACCTGACGCATACACAACCGATGCAGTACAGAATGCAGTATACGACAGAAATCGCAAAGTTGAAAAAGAACTCGGTCTTAACGTTACGTACCAGTCCTGCGATTTGTACAACTCTAACCCCGATAACACATTGACGGTTATCGAAGGCTTCGTACTCGCAGACCTTGACGATTCACCCGACGTTGTAAACACAATGAGCTACGGTGTAATCAGAGCAGGTATCAAGGGTCACCTTTATAACGCTCTCTCAACAGACCGCGAAAACTATTTCGACCTTACAGCAGACGGTTGGTACTCCGACCTTATGTATGAAAACACTCTCGACCAGTCTAAGATTTATATGCTCGCAGGCGACTACTTTATCGACGTACTCCGTTACGGCTACGGCATTCTCGTAAACCTTGATATGTACGATGAAGTATTTGCAAGTGAAGGCGGAAGCGAATCTCTCTTCGAGCTTATCGAAGAAGGCGGCTGGACCTTTGACGAATTCAAGAGATTGGTACAAATGGCTTACGTTGATGAAGGCACGATAGGTCAACTCGACGTAGAAGACACCTTTGGTGCAATCAACCAGTCTTCTTGGCTTGTTCGTGCAACTTTCTCCACTTCGGGTCTTGACACGTTTACAACCGATGAAAACGGCAACATTGCTTACGTTTCCGACATCACCGACATACATAACTTCGTTGACTACATGATAGACCTCACAAGAACAGAAGGTTTCTACCTCAACGTATCAGGCGGTCCTAACAGAAATCTTGACGCAACTTCAACGTTCATCAAGGGTAAATCCTTGTTCGCAACCGACTCTCTCATTCTCTGCCTTGAAGGTACACTCCTTCAGAGCATGGACGATAAGGTTGGTCTTGTTCCCTATCCTAAGTACAATCCCGAACGCGAATACGGCTCTCTCGTTTCCGATAACGGTAACGTCGGTGGCATTCTTTACAACTCCGACAAGTTCACAGAATGCTCTGCATATCTCCAGATGGCGACTGAAGAGTCCAACAACGGCAAGGGCACTCTCATTTACGAGTATTACGACGTAACTCTCAAGTACAAACTCTCCGCTACTCCCGCTCAGGTTACAATGCTTGAGCTCATCCGTAACGGTCTTTGCTCACCTAAGTCCTTCCTCTTTGACAACTACTTTGCAAAGAGCGTTAGCATGAATACTTACGGTGCGCTCATCAACAGTTGCCTTGCATCAGGTTCAAACACCTTTGCATCCGACTGGGAATCTCAGTATTCCGCAGTTCAGGGCTCTCTTGAGTCTACAATTGCAACCTACGGTCAGCAGGACTAAATTTTAAGTAAGAAGTAAAAAGTAAAAAGTAGATTTCTTTCACTTCTTATTACAGATAAGCAAAAAAGCAGTCTCGAAAATCGAGACTGCTTTTTTCGTTTTGTTTTTAGTTTTCGGATTTTTTCTTTCTTCTGCGGTAGGATACTGAGAATTGTGCGGACATACCGAGTATAGAGAGAATTACACCGAGAAGGACGTGTATATACGGCAATTCGGAAATCGCGGGGATAAAGCCGACGAGCGCAGAGCCTGCCGCCATACCGCCAGATATAGACGACGAGAGGATAATAGCCACGCGCACGAAAAAGCAAGCAACCGCGCCGCAAATAATAGCAATAATAATAGCAGCGAGCGAAGAAATCGGCAATTCAACAAATATGAGATACGCGGCAAACGAGCCGAGAAGAAAAACACCGAGCATAGTAAATTTGTAGGCAAGCGAGGCGATAAGCGCACCGACAAAAAGCGCCGCTACTATGACCATTATCTTCGCTACTACACCGCCGCCAAAACCGAAATAAGAAAGTATTCTTCCTGCCACAAAAGCACCGACGAAAAATCCGCCTACCGAGAGGAAAAATCTCATAATTTTATAACCTGCAAAGCAAGTGGCAAGCGATATAATCAATATTATCGCGGAATATACGGTAAAGGATTTTTCGGCAAGTGAAGAAAGAATGTTCTTCGCCTCAAACAAGACGCTTTTGAAAAACGTTAAATCGAAAACTCCTGCGGATTTTTCTCTGTTTTCGGCATTTTCCGACGCATTGGTTTCCGTGTCAACTATCGCGCCTATTGTTGTTGTGTCTTCCGCTTCTGTATTTACGTCACCCCAGATATTTCCGATTTCAACGTTGTTGTCAACGGCAAAGCAATTCAGGCTTAATGTAAACAAAAGTAGTAAACAAATAGCAATTGCAGATATTTTTTTCATATTTTCCCTTTCTTTTGTTCTGATTTATTTTTCTATGTTTCTTGCGTAGTGGAATATGTACTGTTGGGCAACGCCTGCATATTCACCGAAAACCGTGTGGTCTAACTCGCCGTTGAAGTACTCGTCTATTGCTCTTTTCATCCATACGTCGATAGGAAATGCGCCGAGATGACCGCCGCCGAAAAGCAAGATACAAGACGAGACTTTTGCACCCACACCGCAGATTTTGAAAAGCGTTTTCTCGGCTTTTTCAAAGTCGCAGGGGTAGGAAATTTCGCGCAGATCTACTTCTCCGCTTACCACCTTTTCTGCCGCGTCA
>JAZOLR010000019.1:0-1585 GCA_045653255.1 Eubacteriales bacterium
TTACCCTTCAGGACGGTAGTTCTCATCAGCGCTAACGAGAGCTCTTGCGAGACCGTGACGGATAGCGCCAGCCTGGCCGGAGATACCGCCGCCGTTTACGTTAGCAACGATGTCAAACTTGCCCATTGTGCCTGTAGCTGTGAAGGGCTGGTTGATGATGAGCTTAAGTGTTTCGAGTCCGAAATACTCATCGATATCCTTGCCGTTGATTGTGATATTGCCGTTACCGGGGTAAACTCTTACGCGAGCAACGGATTTCTTTCTTCTACCTGTTCCGTAGAAGTAGGGCTTTGCACTTGTGTACATGATTTACTTCCTTCCTTTCTTCAAATTAAAACTCGTAGGTCTCAGGCTTCTGAGCTGCATGATTGTGAGCCTCACCTGCATAAACCTTGAGTCTGGTAGCTGCTGTTCTACCGAGAGAATTCTTGGGAAGCATTCCCTTTACTGCTGTTTCCATAGCAAACTCAGGCTTCTCAGCCATGATCTTCTTGTACTGTACGCTCTTAAGACCACCGATGTATCCGGAGTGTCTCTGATAGTACTTCTGCTCAAGCTTCTTACCTGTAAGAACAGCCTTACCTGCATTTACAATGATAACGAAGTTTCCGCAGTCAACGTGGGGTGTGAATTCGGGAGCATTCTTGCCGCGAAGAAGGTCTGCAGCGACAACTGCTGTTCTACCAAGGGGCTTACCAGCTGCGTCGATTACGTACCATTTGCGGACAACTGCTTCTTTTTTCTGCATAAATGTAGACATTTTGTCATCCTCCAAAAATAAGTTCTTTTTTTAAACCTCGAATATTATAGCATAAGCAAAATCCTTTGTCAATAGGTTTTTTGAAAAATTTTTCGTTTTTCAAATTTAGCACACACATATCTCTCGTTTTCTCGCTTTTTCTCGTTTTTTCATATTGTTTGCTTTATAATTATTTTTCAAAAATTTTTCGCAAATTCAGAGATGTGACGCCTTTTTGGGTAATAAACGTCAAAAACGCCTCATAAACTTCAATCGTAAGAGCTTGAAAACAACGGAGGTAAAACTTACCATGATAAATACATATAAACCCGAGGGGCTTATTTACGGCACACAGCAGAACCGTGAGCTTCTGTCAATGGGAAAGGCAGGGCTTGAACGCGCAATGTCCCAAGGGATAATAATGGAGGCTACTGCCCTATTATGCGACAGCAACATGGACCTGCATATCGACCTTGGCGGAATTACGGGGATAATCCCACGCGGAGAGGTCTGCCTTTGCCGTGAGGGTGACGAGATAAAGGATATCGCGGTGATCACACGCGTGGGAAAGCCTGTCTGCTTCAAGGTAATGTCCTTGGAGGAAAGAAACGGCCGCACGGTGGCATATCTTTCGCGCAGACAGGCGCAGCTGGAGTGTAAGCGCAATTATATCAACGACCTTATCCCCGGTGACGTTATCACATCAAGAGTAACGCACCTTGAAACCTTTGGCGCATTCGTTGATATCGGGTGCGGTATTATTTCCGTTTTGTCGGTCGATTGCATTTCGGTTTCCAGATTTTCACACCCCAAGGATCGACTTTATAACGGAATGGTGATAGATAC
>JAZOLR010000020.1:0-4463 GCA_045653255.1 Eubacteriales bacterium
CCTCTCTATGAATCCGTTTTCTTCAAGTGTCGCAAGCGCGCGTGTAACGGTGCTCTTGTTTATATACAAATTCTTTGCAAGCGTGTCCTGCGAAATTCCGGGTGAATTGCACACGTGGAAAATATAGAAGTAGTGACACGCCGAAAGTCCAAGCGGCGCAAGTGCATCAGAGCGATATGTATGCGCGCATCTTGAAATAACGTTAATATTCCTTGAAAAAGAAGGCATAATCTACCTCGCGAAAATAAATTAGTTGCATTTGCAACTAATTTATTTTAACATAAAAACGAAAAATAGTCAATAAAAAAGAAAAGAATATCGGGCAAAAATCCCGATATTCTTTTCTATAAATCAAGAAAAATAATTTCTCGAAATCAAAATCAATAATTTTCTGCGTGAATTTCGAAATAACTCTGGGGATGAGCGCAAGTGGGGCACATCTGGGGTGCTTTCGTACCTACTACGATATGACCGCAGTTACGGCATTCCCATACCTTAACTTCGCTCTTTTCGAATACTGCCGCAGTCTCAACGTTCTTGAGAAGTGCGCGGTAGCGTTCTTGGTGAAGCTTTTCAACTGCCGCTTCGAGATGGAACTTTGCAGCGAGTTCTTTGAAGCCTTCTTCTTCAGCATCTTTTGCAAAGCCTTCGTACATGTCTGTCCATTCGTAGTTTTCGCCCTCAGCAGCGGAAAGAAGGTTTGCCGCAGTATCGCCAAGACCACCGAGTTCTTTGAACCACATCTTTGCGTGTTCCTTTTCGTTGTCTGCCGTCTTCAAGAAAAGCGCGGAAATCTGTTCATATCCTTCTTTTTTAGCAACGGATGCAAAATAGGTGTACTTGTTTCTTGCTTCGGATTCACCCGAAAACGCTGCCATAAGGTTTTTTTCAGTTTTTGTTCCTGCATATTTGCTCATAGTGTTGTTCTCCTTTTGTAAAAAATTTATTTAAATTATTATATACAATTTATTATACCATTCAATCACGGGCGCGAGATTTTCTTCGCTTACGAAGTTTCCGCCTTCTCTTATCATTGTGAGAATGTTTTCTTCTTCTTGTGAACGTGTTTCTTTTTTGAGAAGGTCTTTTTCTATCTTTTTCGTGACTATCTTCATCATAAATTTATATACGCCGTTCAGTTTTGACATATCAAGACCGCCCTGAAGCACGAAAAGGGGAGTAGTATCGGAAATTTTGTTAGACTTTCTTATCTCGTTTGTCTGACTTCCGTTTTCACCCATTCCGACAGCGCAAACCGCACTAACGGAAAATTTCTTCTTTGCTTCCTTATAACCCGAAACAAAACCTGCCATAAGCCAACCGAAATATATCACTTCTTCACCCGAAAGAAGCGTATTCTTCGCTTCTTCGAGCGGCATTGCCGAAATACCCAACTTTTCACCGAGCATTTTTGCATATTGCGCGGTATACCCTGTGCCCGACGTGTAAACTATAGTCTTCATATCATTCTCCCTAAATATTCTAATATGAGTATATCACATACTTAATTCAATGTCAATTGAGAAATATTAAAGAGCCGTTATTTTTTTATAACGACTCTTTGAATTTATTATTTCTGGTTTTTCCAGTTTTCGATATTCGCGTTTACAAACTCATCGTCTGTGAGGTGAGGATATTCCCTCGATACTCTTGCTATCTCGTCTGCCTGACCTGCGGAAAGTACTTCATGCTCGTTAAGACAGCGAGTGCCCTTCATAAGTCCCTGACGGCGAAGCACTTCGTGAACACCGGGAATGCAACCTGCGAAGTTGTGCGCAGGGTCGAAGAATGCCGCATTCGCGTCGGTAACTTCTGCCGCAAGCGTGAGAAGTTCTGCATCAATTTTATCCTGTTTTTTCGCTTCCATAAGCATGTTGAACATCTCCACTACGTTCTGTGTCCAGAGTGTCCAGTGACCGAGAAGACCGCCGACAAATCCGCCTTCAACTTTCTTTCCTTCCTTGTTTGTGAAACGGAACTTTGTCAAAAGGTCGATTACTATATTGTCGTCGTTACCCGTGTAGAGCGCTATCTCGTCCTTGCGAGAGGAGAGAAGAACTGCGCGTACTACGTCGAGTGTTTGATAACGGTTGAAAGATGCGCACTTGATAGCGACAATGTTCTTTATCTCTGCCATCTGTTCCCAGAAAGAGTAAGAGAAAATTCTTCCTCCGCACTTTTCCTGCAAATAGAAACCTATAACAGGCATCTCTTCTGCAACTGCCTTTGCACGCTCTATAAGATATGCTTCATCTTTGTCAGCAAGTCCGCCGGGGCTGAGAAGTACTGCATCATAGCCGAGAGAACGCGCGAGTTTTGCCTCACTTACTGCCTGCTCTGTCGGACCGCATACGCCCGCTACACGAACTATTATTCTGCCTGTCTTTGCTTCGTAGTCGTCGATTTCGCTCTTAACTACCTTGAGTACAGTCTCATAAAGATTGTACTGGGGAAGTCTTATCTCAAACTGAGTGGTATGTACCGCTGTCGCAATACCGCCTGCATTTGCGTTGAGATAATAACGCATAAGAAGTCTCTGTCCCTCTTCGTCGTACTTGCCGTCAAGGTCAAGCGCTAGAGGTGTCGCGGGGATAACTGTACCGCGGTGAAGTATCTCTAATGCTTTTTCGTGTCTGTTCATCAATACGTACCTTTTCTTTCTTCAAAGTGTGTGGGCTTGCCGAGGCTTCTTCCACCGTCGATGAGCCATTCTGCCTGCCAACGAATGAGAGTCTTTGCAGATACTGCGGGGTATCCGAACACTTCTACAGAGTGGGAAGCGTCGTTAAGATATGCGTCGTTTCCTTCTTCGTTTTCGAATATAGGCTCTTTGCCGAGGTACTTTCCGAGTTCTTGTGCTACCTTGCGGATAGAGAGAATTTCAGGACCTGTGATGTTCATTTTGCAAGCAGGAGAACTAGCGTGCAAAAGTCCGCGAATAGCATACTCGTTTGCGCTACCCTGCCAGATGCAGTTGAGAACAGGCGTAGAAAGGGAAATGGGAGTGCCGTTTATAATGCTTGTTGCAATATCGTTCAATACGCCGTAACGAAGGTCTACTGCAAAGTTGAGGCGGTATATAAATACCTTAGTTCCGTAAGTGTTAGAACCGTATTCAAATGCTCTTTCACGAGCAAGAACGCTCATAGGATAATCGCCGATAGGAGCAACGGGGTCTGTTTCCTTGCATCCGCCCGTGTGTATCGGTACGATAGGATAAATGTTTCCGGAAGAGAAAACAACGATTTTGGAGTTCTTGTACTTGTCTGCAACGAAAGCGGGAAGAGTTGCGTTTATTCCCCAAGTTCTCCATTCGTCACCGTTAGTGCCGAACTTCTTACCTGCCATAAAGATAACGTTTTCTGCATCGGGGAGTGCGTTAAACTGCTCTCTGTCCATAAGTTCGCAGGGGATTATCTCTACTTCCTGAGACTTCAAGTATTCCGTTGCGATAGGGTCTGTAAATCTTGATACCGCGATAACGCGATTCGACTTGCCTGCTGCCTTTATTGCGTTTTTAGCAAGTACGCAAAGGGTAGAACCCATCTTTCCTCCTGCGCCGAGAACGAGAATGTCGCCTTCAATCTTCTTTACGTCCTCAATGAGTGCCTCTGACGGCTCTGTTAACATTTGGTTGAGTTTTTCTTCATTCCACATAATTTGTTCCTCTTTAAATGTTTATATTGTAAAATTTAGTTTGCATTGTCTAAAAGTTCGAGGTATTCTTTCTTCGTGAGTTTAGGCTTGAAGTTTGCCTTTATCTCTTTTCCTCTCGCCGCGCCGTTTTCGAGCAACCTTACCGCCGTCACCGCCATTATCTTCGCAGGCAGAATGACCGCTGCATTTGCATCGTGTACGGATAGGTCGCCACTGTGCAACTGCCCCGAAAATCCGCTTACCATAGGTTGAATACAAGGCAAAAGGTGGCACAAGTCGCCGACGTCGCTTGAACCCGTCATAGGTATGTTTCTCTTTATTTCGTCCTCTGCGACAAATTCTTTTGCTACTTCTGCGAATACTTCACCGAAAGCATAGTCCTGACAGAATGGCAAATAACCCATCTCTGTGTGTATGTCAACTTCCGCACCCACCATTTGAGCCGCGCCTTTTACGGCTCTGTCCGTGTCGGCAGACGCGCCGCTTATCGCTTCCATTGTCGCGCCTCTTACGTAGCAGTCCATTACTACGTTGTCGGGTACGGAGTTTACTACGTCGCCGCCCTTTGTGATTATGGGATGTATTCTTATTCGCTCATCCTCACGAAATGTGTCACGATTGGAATGTATGCCTAAAATAGTAAGTGCCGCCGCATTTAAAGCATTAACCCCTTGGTCGGGCTGGGTTGCGAGGGCAGATACACCCTTGAATATAAGTTTTTATGAAATAAATCCTAAATTATTTCGTCTTACAAACAGCTTGGAATTTGGCTCATCACCCATAGCGTGAAGCATAATTGCCATATC
>JAZOLR010000021.1:0-12446 GCA_045653255.1 Eubacteriales bacterium
CTCACTTGGAGTAAAAGGCGTAAAACTTCACCCCGACATACAAAAATTCAAAATAGACGATAAGCATTTATTCAAAATTTACGAGTTATGCGAGGGCAGATTGCCTATCCTTATGCACACAGGCGACCACCGATTCGATTACTCAAACCCGAATAGAATGAAGCCGATACTTGACGCGTTCAAAAATCTCACGGTCATCGGCGCACATTTCGGCGGTTGGTCTGTCTGGGAAGAAGCGACGAAAAATTTGTCAGGATATGAAAACTTCTTTGTTGATTGCTCGTCGTCATTCTACGCTTGTACCCCCGAAAGAGCAAAAGAACTCATATATGCATACGGTACTCATCGCGTCTTGTTCGGTACTGATTATCCTATGTGGTTTCCCGAGTCCGAGATCGAAATGTTTATGAAAATAGACCTTTCCGAAAAAGAGCGCGTGGATATACTTGCAGGCAATGCAATGAAACTTTTTTGCATTGAATGAACTCAATAGCAAAAAATCGGGTGTGATCGTCGCATTCGAATAAAACGTTGAGTCACCTTGAAAAAACAAAAATTTTATATTATGATTGATTCAAACGAAAAAGGAGAATTTTGCCCTATGAAAAAACTGTTTTTACTCACTCTGTGTATTACTCTTTGCCTTTCCATTCTTTGCGCTTGCGGAAACGGCAAAGACCCCGAAGTAACAGAACCGCCTTCCGATGAAGGATTGACAATCTCACTTCTTGAAAATTGGCAGAGTTATTCTATTGTTTACCCCGAAAGTTATGACGAAACACAAACCGCTACGGTAATTGATTTTATAGCGGCACTCACGGAAGTTTGTTCTGCGGCAATCCCTGCAAAGAACGATTTTCTTATCCCCGGTGAAACACCCTCGTCAGATGCACTTGAAATTCTTGTCGGACTTACGAACAGAAAAGAAAGTATAGATGCGTATGCAACCCTTACCGAAGACGATTTTATAATTCGCAAGGCAGGAAATAAACTTCTTGTTCTCGGCGGCAGTGTAAAATCTACTTTGGCTGCACTTGACTTCGTAAAAGAAGAACTTTTGAACGAGTCGGGAATTTTTTATCCCTCTGAAAACGATTTCGTAAAGAAAGCAGAATACGATATGATAACGATAAACGATATTGACATCTCGGAATTTGAGATACTTTACAAAGACGCCGACGCAGTTTTGGGAAAAGAACTCGCAAGCGACTTTAATAACTTGCTCACGAAAAAATTGAAGATAACACTTCCTGTATATGCATATAGCGAACGCACGGGCGGATATTCCGTAATCTTTATGGAAGATGACGAACTCGGTGAAGATAACTACAAGATATACGAAGAAAACGGCGACCTCATTGTTGCTTACGACTGCGCGGCGAACGCATACAACGCGATGAAATTGCTCCGCGCTCTCTTTGAAGAGACGAAAGCACTTGTGATTCCCGAAGGCTACGTAAACGTGCAAAGCACTCCTACATACAAGGTAGTTATGTTTGGCGCATCCAACACCCATATGGGTTATCTCATTATGGGAACGGATATGTACTTGCAGACGCAGTACGGTGATATATCCTACGAAGTAGTAAACCTCGGTCGTTCGGGCGGCTCTGTAAACTCCGCGCAGAATACTTTCGGCGGACGCTTTGAGACGAGAGTTCAACGCGAAATATACAACGATATGCCCGATGCGGTAATACTTCAGTTCTTCTTCAACGGTATAGGCAACGCGGCAATAACCACAAATAGCCAAACTCTTACTATGAAAAGAATATATGACAGAGTTACGAAGAAAGACTTTGACATAGACTTGGTATTTGACGAAAACGGTGAATTTATAGGCGTTGACGAAATGAAAGAGAAGTACCCCCTCGTATTCACAAACGAAGGCAGACTTAACTTCAAGACGGTTACGTATAACACCGAAGAAGAATTCAACGAAGCATTCAAAGATGCGGAAAGATTGGCTTACGTCAACCACGAAGTAGATGCATCTTTCCCCATCGACCTTGAAAACTTGGATGCAAACGTTACAGAATACGCGAAATCAATTTACTACTATTACAATTTCGTTTGCGAATTGGTTTCTCACGGTATCACAGTTTACCCCACAACTCCCGTAAACTATGACGAAGAATGGGATAGCGGTAAAAAAGGTGAGAGAATAATAGGTATCAAGTATATCCATAACGATACTGCCGCAATATTCAAAGAACTCTTTTCCGATATGGAAGGCGTAACGCTTTGGGATTATAGCGCACCCTCGCTTGAATTCAAATACCAACTCCACGAAGAGTCAAACAACACGAAGTCCTATACAAGCGATAGAAAACACTTCAAGGGAATGGACCTTCCTACTTACGGTATAGCAACTACCGCAATGGTTGACTCACTTGGCAAAAACATAATCTACGGCGAAGATGCTACCGCTGCAAAAGACTACGTTGCATTCTCTGAAATCTTGGCAGACGGAAGTGTCAACGTCGATAACTCCGACGTAACAAACGTCAAGTTTGCAGACGGAAAACTCACCTTTACTTATAAACCCCACGGCGTTTCACTTGCATCTGTTAACGGTTTCGTACAAGCACGTGAAAAGATGGCAAACGGAAAATACGAAGAAGGCATAGAAAAATATGCAGAAAACGTAAACCGCGAAATAATAAAGGTTGCAGGACTTACTGCCGACAAGACCTACAAAATCACAATAGGCGAAAAAACCTTGACAGAAACCTACACAGGCGCGCAGTTGGCGGAAGGTGTTGACATCTCTCTTGATAAGAACAACCCCTCGTCAAGCGTTACAAAAGAGATACTTGAAGTGCTTAATACAAAGCGTTCAAAAGCAACAAAAATCCGCGGACTTGCATACGTGCGCGAAACGCAGTTCTTCAAGAATTACGGATTAGATGATTCAGTTGCAACAAAAGAAGAGGTTATGGCAGTACTTGATAAAATAATCGCAGCATATCCCTCTGAGAGTAACTATACCCATCAGATAGCAGTGCAGTATAAAGAAATGTACGACCAATTGGATGACTACAATTCAAGCATCGACCTCTGCGATTATCAGGTGAAAAAACTTCTTGATTTCGAACCTTACAAAGTTGTGATAGAAGAAGTTAAATAAAATTAACTTAAACGGAAAAAGCGAATTTTTCACAGTTTGCTTTTTCCGTTTTTCTTTTTGCAAAAATCAACTTCAAGTTGAGAAAAAACAAATAAAAATATTGTTTTACCCTGATTTTTAATATTTACTTTTTTATCCTATAGTGATATAATTATATTATAGTTATAAATTAGAGGTGTTTCTTTATGAAGTGCGATGCTTTGTTTTCCAAAATAGATGAAATGTATCCCGATTATCTTTCCGTATGGGAAGAAATCTGCAGTATAGAAAGTCCGACCGCCTACAAAATAGGTGTCGATGCCGTCGGTGAATACGTGATGAATATCGCAAAAAAACACGGTTGGCATATCGATGTTATGACACACGAAAAAGCAGGTAACGCAATTTGCATAACAATGAACGAAAACGCAAAAGGCGAGCCCGTCTGCATTTCAGGTCACACGGACACGGTATTTCCCGTTGGAACTTTCGGTACGCCTTGCGTGAGAAAAGACGGGGAAAAAATCTACGGCCCCGGTGTTGCAGATTGCAAGGGCGGTATCGTTGCGGGATTGCTTGCAATGCACGCGTTAGAAGAAGTAGGATTTACCTCTCGCCCTATCCGTCTTATTTTGCAGTCCGACGAGGAAACAAGCAGTAAAACAAGCGACAAGAAAACAATAGAATATATGTGCGAAAAGGCGAAAGACGCACTTTTCTTCCTCAATCTTGAACCCTCAAGCACGACGGAAGTGTGCCTTTTAAGAAAAGGAATAATAAACTATAAATTCAAGATAACGGGTATCGAAGCGCATTCTTCTGCTTGTGCAAAAAGAGGCGCAAACGCGATAGCCGACGCAGCGCATAAAATTATAGAACGTGAAAAGTTCAAAGACCACGACGGTATAACCTGCAACTGCGGAGTTATAAGCGGCGGCTCTGTGCCGAATACCGTTGCCGGATATTGCGAATTTGTCGCAAACTTCCGCTTCAAGAATAAAGAACAAAAAGAAGAAGTAGATGCATTTGTAGAAAAACTTGCGAAAACCGAGCACGTCAAAGGTTGCACTTGTGATATTGAATTGGTTTCATTCAGACCTGCTATGGAGCGCACGGAGAAAAATATGAAACTCTACTGCAAAATGTGTGAAATAGCAGAAGAAAACGGACTTGAACATATTGAGGCAGGCTCACGCACGGGCGGCTCTGATGCCGCATATATTACGGAATTGGGAGTCCCTTGCATTGATGCCCTCGGCACTATAGGTGGGCTTATACATTCCGAAAATGAGTTTTCTTATATATCATCTCTTCGTGACAGAGCGAAGATAATATCATCGCTTATCTACTGTATATAAAAATCTGCCGAAAAATAAAGGAAGTAATATGGCAAAATCGAACGATAAATCAATTGAAAAAACGAACGTAATGCGTATACTTGACCAGAACAAAATTCCCTATACTCCGTATTGCTACGTTGATTCGGGAGTGGTTAGCGGCATTGACGTCGCGCTTGTGATGGGGCAGAATCCGGATATAGTTTTCAAAACTCTCGTTACCACGGGCGCATCTCGTGCGCACTACGTTTTCGTCATTCCCTCGAATTCCGAACTTGATTTGAAAAAAGCGGCAAAAGCCGTCGGGGAAAAAAGCATAGAAATGTTGAAAGCAAAAGACCTCTTGCCGCTTACAGGGTATATCCACGGCGGATGCTCGCCGATAGGTATGAAAAAGTTCTTTAGAACAACAGTACACGCATCTGCACGAAATTACGAGAAGTTTTTCTTCAGCGGCGGAAAGGTCGGCTATCAGGTGGAAATGTCTCCTGCCGACTTGAATAAAGTCATAAGATTTGAATTCGCAGACCTCACCGCAAACTAATAAAATTCGTACAAAATTAGATAAAATTTGAGAAAAAAGGAGGGGATTTTCGTGAAACTGTTCGGAGATAAAAGGGAATATTTTTCTTCGCTCTTTGCGATGATTTGTTCTGTTTTGTGGTCGTTTGTTTTCTTTTCTTTGTTCGAAATATTGTTCAAAGAATGGCTTTTGCCTGCCGTCATTGACTTTTTCCCCTCGTCTCACGTCTACCTGAAAGCCGAGTTGGGCGCAGACTATGCGTATATTCTGCGTGTTTATTATTTCTCTTACGTGAATTCGTTTTTCTCACTTCTTTTAGGTGTGAAATTCGGTTTCAAAGGCTCGAAAAAACGAAAAGCGCATTTCAGAGGGTTTACCGACGGAATAGTATCTTTAAAAGATGCCTTTGCCCACCATTACAAAAGTTACGGAATACTCGACGTGCTTTCCGCTTTTGTCGTAACGGGATTTTTCTACGCATTGAAGAAAAACGGCGTAGCAGATTTTATAGGAATTATTCCTCACACTTTGGCATTTGAAATCCTTTTGCCGTCAAGTGCGTCGAAAGATGTCTTCTGCTTTTTGTTAAGTTCACTATTTTTGAGTTTTTGTTCTCTTTATGGAGTGTATTCCTCGCAAAAAACTTGGTGCGCGGATATCCTCTACGATTTGGAATGAGGTGAAATTATGCATATTTTAATATCTGTTGCGTTTTTCCTCTCCGTCTTTTTCTGGTTGTTAACCTTTTTAATCGCACTTGCGAAAAGAATTATCCTCTTGGCAAAACTGTCGCATATATGTGATTCGAATTCCTATAAACTCTTATTTCCGCGCTTTTTCCTTGCATCGTTTTTTCGCGTTTCGAAAAAGCCCGATATAACGGTAGAAACTTCCGATACCTTGTATTGTATACGCATTTTAACTTGTCTTCGCCGCAAACTTTATTATCATTTTGTAGACGAGGAACATTGCGTGAAGGTGAGAAAGATAGCATACAATCTTTCCAGAGCGCGCGGCCGTGTTGCTATTTCAAATATCAGCAAAGGCACTTTCATCGCGTGGAAGAAACTTTTGAAGTTCGAAAAAATGATAACCCCCGCCTCGCGAAAGAAAACGGTGAAAATTATGCTTTTCAACCCATCGCCTCTCTTGATTTCAAGAAGAGACGAAAGGGGAGTGTATGAGCACGCATTCAATTTCACAGACATTTATGGCTATTGCGCCCTCGACGCAAGAAAACTCCTTGACGTCATTGCAGGAGAAACGAATATTGAAGAAATGCAAAACGAAAAAAGTGCTTAATGCGAATCGCATTAAGCACTTTTTTGTAAATAAGTTATCAGTCCATTACGTCAAACTTGTAACCGACGCCCCATACAGTCTTGAGCGCCCACTTGTCAGAAAGACCTTCGAGTTTGTCGCGGAGTCTCTTAACGTGTACGTCAACCGTACGAGAGTCACCGAGGTAGTCGAATCCCCATACCTTGTCAAGCAACTGGTCGCGAGTGAAAACTCTGTTGCAGTTTGAAGCGAGGAAGTAGAGAAGTTCGAGTTCTTTCGGGGGAATATCTACGGGTTTGCCGCATATTTTGAGTTCGTATTTTGCGTGGCTTATTTCAATGTTGTCAAACTTGATGACCTCATCGTCGCCGCCCGTCTGCTGATTGTTGCAGCGGCGAAGCACTGCCTTTATACGTGCGGAAAGTTCCTTCATATCAAAAGGCTTTATCATATAGTCGTCAGCACCGAGTTCAAGACCGAGTACGGTATCGAATACTTCGCCCTTTGCCGTGAGCATGATTATAGGTTTTGCCGACGTGTTGCGGATTTCACGGCAAACCTGCCAACCGTCTTTTTTAGGCATCATAATGTCAAGAAGAACAAGGTCAGGCTCGTAATTCTTGAATGCTTCAAGACCTGCTATACCGTCGTTTTCCGTCTTAACGGCATATCCCTCTTTCTCAAAATACATTTTGAGCATATCGCAAATGTTGTGATCGTCATCAATAACCAAAAGTTTAGTTTCTGTCATCTTTATGTATTCCTTTCTTTAAATTCGTGTTTTAATCCTTTTAAATTTACCGAAATTCTCAATATTATTGTCGACATTACCGAAAATTTCGTAATTCTTTTCTGCTAACGCTTCCAATTATTAAAGTTGTTAAATCTCTAACTAAGTTCATTATATCACATCTGAGATATAATTGTTGAACAAATTGTTAATTTGAAAAAACGCATCAAAAAACCAGAGCGCAACCGTGACGGCAACGCTCTGGTTTTTTATTGTATTTTATGCCGCAACTGTCTCTTCGGCATTGAGAGAATCTTCATTTAGAACTGCATTTTCTGATGCTTTTTTGTCTTTAAGATACCACGGCAAGTAAGCGATAGCGAAGAGAAACGTGACAGCACATGCCATAATTATAAGACGGAGAGCAAAGTTAGGCGGCAGAATGTCGAGTATGGAGGGGGTAGACTCGGGACGCGCCATGAAGAGATAGTTTGCTCCGGGCCCGAGTATAGTGTTTGCGACATACGCTATAATAGCGAGAATTACAAGCGCCGAATAGGATTTTATAGCAGACTTAACAGTCGGTCGCATCTTGTGTACGAAAATCATATAGAATACGGCAATGTAACCCATAGTATGTTCAAGCCAGAATTGATAGTAGCGGAAACGTGTAAATCCTGTGTAAGTAATTACCGTAGGTGTTATGAGTGCGAAAATGCTTCCTGCAAACAACCAGAAATAAACAATGTCAAAAAGTGTCTGCGACTTTCCTATAACCATATAACTGGAGAATACGACTACCCAGCCGCATACGGTAATGGGGAGGTGGTCGATAGGATTAGGATTGAGTGAGGGCACACCCACAAGACGCCAGTAGTAAGACATCTCCGAGATAATGAGAATGAAAGCCAACGCATAGCGGAATTTAATATCAATTTTGCTATCGCGGATTTTGTCTCGGTAGAGATATATAAGCGTTATGATTGCAATAGTTACAATAATAGGCGCGAAATGTTGGAACGTAAAGTTAGCAAATTCAGGCTCGTCGCCCGCACCGAAAAAGTAATTGAAAAACTGTTTCACGGTCTTTTCCGTCCTTTTTGTTTTTTTCTTTGGATATAGGCAATTATACCATACTTGTAAAACAAAGTCAACAAAAGAATAAATAAAAATATCGTAAATAAACTGTTACTGTTGCAAAGCGGAGAAATATGTGATATTATAGGTATAGAAAAATAATGAAAAGGAGGGGAAGCCATGCCGCTGCTGATCGTAAGACAAGATATAACGAAAATGCAAGTAGACGCGATAGTGAATACGACAAACGAGGAAAAAATAGGTTATAGCGGAGTTGACCTCGCCGTACATACGATAGCAGGTGAAGGACTTGACAGAGAGTGCGCGTCTTTGTCGCCGCTTGGTCTCGGTCAGGCTCAAATCACAGGCGGTTACAACCTTCCTTGTAAATACGTAATACACACATCAGGCCCTGTATGGTGCGGAGGCTTGCAAGGCGAAAGCACCGTCCTTCGTTCTTGCTATATAGAATCTTTAAAACTTGCCGTAAAGCACAAATGCAAAACCGTTGCGTTTCCGCTTATCAGTTCTGGAGTGTATTGTTACCCGAAAGACCAGGTCTTGAAATTCGCAATACAGACTATAACCGAATTCTTGTTTGAAAACGAACTCACAGTCTATATTTGCGTGTTTGACAAAGAATCCTATACGTTTAGTCAGAAACTTTTCAATGACATAAAAGAGTTTATAGACGATGAATATACAGAAACTCACGACGATGACTTCTATCTTGATTTAGAAGAAAGCAAAGAAGAAAGCCACTCGCTTTTATATGCTACAGAATGTCAGGTAGACGAATCATCTATCGCGTTTGAAGAAATACCCGAATTTGAAGAATTCGAAAAAATTGAAAGCGCAATACCGCCGATAAGCGCGGCTTTTGCATTATGCGAGAAAAGCACGTCTCCGAGAGGGAAGACGCTTGAAGAATATCTGAAAGAAAAAGACGCAGGCTTTCGCGAAATGCTCTTTGAGTTCATTGACAGAAGCGGAATGACCGACGTAGAATGCTACAAGAAAGCAAACGTCGACAAACGCACCTTCTCAAAAATTAAAAGCAACAAAGATTACCGCCCCTCAAAGCCGACAGCGATAGCATTCGCTATATCGCTCAGACTCAGTATGGAAGAAACACAGTCCCTTCTTGCGACGTTAGGGTTCACCTTCTCAACAAGCGCCACGTTTGACAAAATCATTTGCTACTTCATCCATAACGAAAACTACGATATATTTGAAATAAACGAAGCATTGTTCGAGTTCAACCAGCAATTGCTCGGTTGTTTTTAAAAGTCGCTTCGTGAGCGACCAGACCTTCATTTGTTTGTGATACAATAAAGCCACAATAAAACAAATGGAGGTTTTTTATTATGAAAAACAACGTAACAGAACTCGTATTTATCATCGACAGAAGCGGCTCAATGTCAGGCTTTGAAGCCGACACGGTAGGCGGATTTAATTCCACCGTGAAAAAACAAAAAGAAAAAGACGGAAAGGTCTACGTTTCCACGGTCTTCTTTGACAACGAAAGCGAAGTAATCCACGATAGAGTAGATATAAACTCTATTGAAACAATGAAGGAGCGCGACTATCGGGTAGGCGGATGCACCGCGCTTCTCGATGCAATAGGCGGCGCAATCCACCATATAGGAAATATTCACAAATACGCGCGCCCCGAAGACGTTCCCGAGCATACAATATTTGTAATAACAACCGACGGTATGGAGAACGCAAGTCACAGATATTCAAGCGCAGACATAAAAGCGAAAATCAAACGCCAGACCGAAAAATACGGTTGGGAATTTATCTTCCTCGCTGCCAATATTGACGCAGTAGAAACTGCGGAAAGTATAGGAATCCGCCGTGAGCGCGCCGCGAATTACAGACAGACAAAAGACGGAATAGACAGAAGTTACTTCGTCATGAGCGAAGCAATAACCGCAGTAAGAGAATGCTGTGCCGAAGCACTTGACGTTTCGTCACTCTACGAAGAAGATAACGAAGATAAATAAAAAGATAAACAAAGGCAGAAAAAGGAAAAGGGGTTTTCAAAATGAAAAACAATGAATATAAAATAAAATCGGTTGTAATAGGTCACGCGCTTGGCGATGCTTTCGGTGTGCCGATAGAGTTTTGCGAGAGGGAAAAACTTGAAGAAAATCCCGTTTCCGAAATGCTCGGCTTCGGTTCTTACCCTGTGCCTGCAGGCGCGTGGTCTGACGATACAAGTATGACACTCGCCGCACTTGATAGCCTTTCAAAAGGGGAAGTTGATTATGATGAAATAATGGAAAACTTTGTCCGTTGGTGCTCTGAAGATGCATACACCCCGACAGACGAAATGTTTGACATAGGAAGAACTTGCCTCACGGCAATTCGTAATTATCTCGCAACAGACGGAAAACCTGCGTTGGAATGCGGCTTGACAGATGAGCGCTCAAACGGAAACGGGTCGCTTATGAGAATTCACCCATTTTCACTTATGGCGTATTTTTCAAATATGAAAGATGATTTTGAGACGTTAATAGATAATGCATCTGCAATGACTCACGCACACGAGCGTTCAAAATTGGCGTGCAGAATATATACGAAGGTACTCTTTGAAACACTCGATACGCAAAACAAAACCGCAATAAAAAGAGCACTCGAAAAAGCAAAAGAAAAATATAAAAACTCGCCCGAAATCTCTCACTACTCCCGACTTTTCTCTCCCGATTTTGAAAAACTCGAAAAGAAAGAAATAAAAAGCACAGGATACGTCGTAGATACTCTCGAGGCGGCGCTTTGGTGCGTACTCACAACCGATACCTACCGCGACTGCATAATAAAAGCCGCAAACCTCGGCGACGATACCGACACCGTTGCCGCCGTCGCAGGCGGTATAGCAGGTGCGCTATACGGCTATACCGCCTTTCCGCCCGAATGGCTCAAAACCCTTTTGAAACGCGATTATATAGAACAACTCTGCGAAAAATTCTCCCTTTCGTGCTCTTGCCGATAATAAGGCGCAATAATCCGCATTTGTTGCCGTTTTGCTTCGCTTTTCCGAAATTCCCCAAAAAAATCTCCAAAAGTTTCACTATTTAATTTTTAAGGTGTTGCAAAAAGGGAATCAATGTGTTATAATAAATTGTTATAACATACATTGACCTTGAAATCAAAGGAGATTAGATAAAAATGAAACTTGGTATCGTAGGACTTCCAAACGTTGGAAAAAGTACGCTTTTTAACGCACTCACGAATGCAGGTGCTTTGTCCGCAAACTATCCTTTCGCGACAATAGACCCTAACGTCGGCGTAGTTGCTGTGCCCGATTACAGACTTGATAAACTTTCAGAGATGTACAACCCCGAAAAATACACCCCTGCAGTTATTGAATTCGTTGACATTGCAGGTCTTGTGCGCGGTGCGTCAAAGGGCGAAGGTCTTGGAAATAAATTCCTCGCTAACATAAGAGAAGTAGATGCAATAGTGCACGTAGTGCGTTGCTTCGTTGATGATAACATAATCCACGTTGACGGCGGAATTGATCCGTTGCGCGATATTGAAACTATAAACCTCGAACTTATCTTTTCCGATATTGAAATAATCGACAGAAGATTGGAAAGAGCGCAAAAAGCCGCAAAGAGCGACAAGTCCGTTCTTGCCGAGATAGCAGTTCTTGAAAAGGTAAAAGCCGCGCTCGACGAAGGAAAGTGTGCAAGAGCAGTAGGTCTTGACGAAGAAGAAATGGAACTCATCGCAGAAGCGAGACTTCTCACACTCAAACCTATTATCTACGTTTCAAACGTTGCAGAAGACGACGTTGCAGGCGGATATGAAGAAAACGAAGCATACAAGGCAGTTGCGGACCACGCGAAGAGCGAAAATGCGGGTATAATCGCAGTATGCGCGCAGATAGAAGCAGAACTTTCCGACCTCGAAGGCGAAGAGAAGAAAGCATTCCTTGCCGACCTCGGAATTGAAGAAAGCGGTCTTGACAAACTTATAAAAGAAAGTTACTCTTTGCTCGGTCTTATTTCCTACCTCACCGCAGGTCCGAAAGAAGTAAGAGCATGGACAATAACCAAAGGCACGAAAGCACCGCAAGCGGCAGGAAAGATACACAGCGACTTCGAGCGCGGATTCATTCGCGCCGAGATTGTTGCCTACGATGACCTTATCCGCGAAGGCAATATGAACGCAGTAAAAGAAAAAGGTTTGCTTCGCAGCGAAGGAAAAGAATACGTCATTCAGGACGGCGACGTCGTTCTCTTTAGATTTAACGTTTAATTAAGGAGTGCTTATGAAAAGAGAAGGTTATATAAATTGGGATGAATACTTTATGGGAGTTGCGCTTCTCGCCGCAATGAGAAGTAAAGACCCGAGCACACAGGTTGGCGCTTGTATAGT